>NZ_NCAS01000086.1:0-2128 GCF_002255515.1 Acidiphilium sp. 20-67-58
ATGGGATGCTTCGATCCGGTTGTTCAGCCGCTTGTGCGATCGGTGATCGGCGCTGCGGCAATCCGTGCGAAGGGCAACGTCGTAGCTCCGTAGCTTATCCTGAAGTTTTCACTAATCTGAATGCAATTTCCCTGTATTTATCGATAAACTTTCTGATCTGATTTTGACGCTTACTGGACACGCATGGGGGCGATCCCGATCAGGTCGAAGGCGGCGGCTTGCAGCGGTGTGGGATTTGCCAGGGTGGTGAAGGTGGCGTTCGGCGCCTTGGGCAGGGCTGCGGTGTTCAAGGTCTGGGTTGCGAGATGCGCCATCAGATCGGTAAAGCTTGAAATCGGCAGGTTCTGGTCGTTGCGGCGTCGCCTGCGCTTGCAATCGGCGGCCGGGGATGTCGATGCGGGTGCGACCGGCGATGAGCGTCCGGGCTCGGCCCCAGGCCGGTCGTGATCCTGGAACAGCAGAGGCTTGAGGGCGTCGCGCAGATGCCACTCGACGTAATAGGCCATCATGCAGAGAAAGACGTGGGCACGCACCCGCGGCGAGAGCCAGTGATGCACCGGGCGGATCGCGAGATCGACCGATTTGAGGGTCCGGAACGCCCGTTCCACCCGCGAAAGGTCCTTGTAGGCTGACACGGCTTCGGTCTCGCTCATGACGTCCGCGCTCACACTGGTGCGGATGACATAGATGCCGTCGAGGGCCGCCTCGCGCGCGATGCTGGCGGCGTTGCGCTGGAAATCGAAGCGGCTGGCGGTGATGGTGAGATCGAAATGCTTGGCCATCTTGCGCTGGTTGATCACCGCCCCCACCGCCAGCCCGATCGTGGCTTCGCCATGAAGAGGGGCGCGCTTGCGCCGTGTCGCATCCCGGATCCGCGCCAGTTCCGTCTCGGTGGCCACGAGCAGCGCCTCGCGCTTGCGCCGTCGTTCGGTCGCCAGGGCCGCGTTGCGACAGGCGATCAGCCGCTCGCCCGGATAATCGGGCGACGTGATCGCGGCAATATCGCGCTCGTCGAACAGCGACATCTGCAGCGGTCCCTCGGCAAGATCCTGGATCTGCCCCGCGCGCAGGCAGCTGATCCAGTCCAGCCCCGCTGGCTTGATCGTCTCGCGGATGCGCGCCGTGGTGATCATCCCGCGATCACCCACCAGGACGACGCGCTCGAGATGGAACCGCCGCTTGAGTTTCTCCACCTGGGCGGCGATCGTCGCCGGATCGGCGGTGTTGCCTTCGAACACTTCCACCGCGATCGGCCTACCCTCGCGATCGCACAGCAGACCATAGACGATCTGCGGCCGATCGGGCCGGTGATCCCGGCTGTATCCGTGGTGTGCCAGTTCGCAATGCCGGCCTTCGAGGTAGGATGAACTGACGTCGTAGAGCACCAGCGTGCCGTCGCGCAGATGGCGCCTTGCAAACTGCCGCTCGATCCGGCCCTGCTGCGCGCCCAGCCAGTCCAGTGCGGCGTAGATCTCGCGCTCTTCAATGGCGCCGAGTTCGAGGATCTCGCCGAGGCTGGTCGTTGCGGTCTGCGGGTTCAGACCGCGCAGGGTCGAGAGCTTCGAGCCCGGTGCGATCACCCGGCCCGCAATCAGCGCCAGGGCGAGATTGCGCTCGCGCGACGCCCTCCGGCCCAGCAGGCGGGGAAGCTCAAGCTTGCGCATCATCCCGAGTGCCGCCGCCACATGACCGTGCGGCAGCGAGCGCCGGATCTCGAGCGCCTGATCGGCACTCCCGACCACCGCGCCACCCGCGAGAAGCGCACGCAGCCCATCGATCAGTTCCGGCGGCATCTGGCTCAGATTGGCGATGGTGCGTTTATGAACCTTGCGACCCTCGCGGAAACTCTCCCGCAACAGCACGGCCGGCGCCGATCGGCCATTCGGAACCACGTCGATGAACATGAAGGCAGGGAATCACAGACCAAGTCGCGCCGCAAGCCCCATGTATGGACACAAACAAAATACAGGAAAACAGCGCTACGCGAGGCAATCCGCCATGTTCAGGTCATTCTGAAGTAAAAACTTCGGCTTATCGGTCACCACGACGCGCGGCTGACCCCATCGGCGCATCAGCTTGCGGAGAAAACGCCGGGCGGCTCGGGCATCTCGCCGCTTCTGGACCAGGA
>NZ_NCAS01000087.1:0-2123 GCF_002255515.1 Acidiphilium sp. 20-67-58
TCTTGGTGTTTTGCATGTTCTCAAACCTCATTTGGTATATAAATAAGCTACGACATCATTGATCTCATCCGGTGTCAGGATGCCGTTTCTGCCGAAGGCCGGCATCACGGTGCTCGGGTTGCGAGCCTGTTCGTTGTAAATCACCGCATAGAGCTGCTTGGGGTCCGGCATCAGAACTTTCATGTCCTTCAGTGCCGGGCCGACATTGCCCATCAATGAGCCGCCTTCAATGACATGGCACGCCAGGCAATTCCCCTTGCCCCGGTCAAACGCAATCGCCTCACCCCTTGAGACGGGGTCAGTTGGCGTTGCGGCCGCCGCGGTTGCCGCCGGCGCCGCTGCGGCCGGGGCCGCCGTTGAGGAGGCCATCGGCGCCGCCATCGGAGAGGCCATCGGAGAGGCCATCGGGGCCGTCGGAGCACTCTGCGCCATCGCGCTCGAGGCCAAAACTATCGTCGAGACTGCCGCCAGTGCAAAATGTTTCATGTTCCGCCCCTCATTTGGCAGGTGAACCCTGCATCGTATCAACCGGCCCTGTCGTGCGCGGCGTGATCCCAGACTTGCTGGCATCTGATGTGACCGTCAATGCCTTCGGGTCAGCGCAATGCGCCATGCAGGCAACATCATGCGTCAAAGGCCGTGGGTCCTTGAAGTTGAAGCCATCACGGTTCGGCATCTTCACCGCCGCCAGGCTCTTCGCATCCGCCACAAAATTATCCGGCACGATGCCATTCAAATTCAAAATATACGCGGTGATGGCGTACACCTGGTCGTTGGTGAGCGAACGCGGTGCAAAAAACGGCATCGCGCGGTTAATATAATCATACACGATCGGCGCGTACGGCCAGTAACTGCCGACGGTTTTAAGCTTCTGCGTCTTCAATGCGCCAACGCCGCCTACCAGCTTTGGATAGGCATCAACGCCTTCGCCAAAAGTGCCATGGCACATCGCGCATTCCGCGCCATACACCGTGGCCCCCGCATCAACCGTGCCCGAACCCGCAGGCAGATTGCTGCCATCCGGTTTGATCGCAATCGACCATTGCGCGATCTGTGCTGCATCCGGCGTCATGCCGATCGAATAATAACCCTGTGGCTGCGCCGATGTTGCCGGGGCCGCCACGGCCACCGCCACCATCGCCAATGTTCCCGCCGCCACGGACGCAAATAATTTAGCCGAGCTGAACATTATTCACACTCCCATCCGCCAAAACATTCCAGGTCTGGATTGCATTATTCAAATACACCGCCGCCGTGCCCATCACCGCGCGGGCTTCCACGATCGTCGGCTGCACATAGCCGGTCTCATCGGTTGCACGCGATTGGATCATCGCCGGCTTGCCATCCCAATGCCAAGGCACGGTAAAGCGCGTCATGCATTTATCCAGCACCGGCTCCTGTAACGCAGCACGGGTGTAATTCACGCCACCATCAAACGAGACATCCACCGCTTTGATTTTACCACGCCCAGTCCACGCAAAACCGCGCACCTCATAAAAACCCGGGCCACCCGTCAGGGGCTTTTCCGGGCACGGGAATGAGATCACCGACTTGGCTTCCGCCACCCAGGTAAAGCCCAGCGCCTTGCCGTTCGGTAGCAATTCCGTATAGCTCGCGGTCTCCTCATGGGTGTACCACGGGCTGGTGCCGATCTCGAGCCGGCGCAGCCACTTCACCATCTGGTTGCCCTGCCAGCCCGGCACGATCAACCGCACCGGATAACCCTGCTCAGGCCGCAGCGCCTCACCATTCTGGCCCCACGCCACGATGCAATCATCCATCGCTTTTTCCATCGGGATACTGCGGGTCAAATGCGAGCCATCACCGCCTTCCGCCAGCAGCCATTTGCCCTCCGGCTTGACGCCAACCTCATTCAGCAACGTTGACAGCTTCACGCCGGTCCATTCCGCGCAGGCGATCAAACCATGGGTATATTGCAACGAATTCAACTGCGCCGCCGGCCATTCGGTCGCGCCATTGGCCGGACATTCCAAAAAGTGAATCCGCGATACCGAAGGAAACCGCTTCAAATCCTCAAGCTTCAGCAACAGCGGGCTGTTCACCAGCCCCATGATCATCAGCTCCCACTTCGCCGGATCAACGCTCACCCGCCCCGCATGATA
>NZ_NCAS01000088.1:0-2116 GCF_002255515.1 Acidiphilium sp. 20-67-58
TGTCGTTCAGCCAGAAAAGTTCCGCCATGCTCCAAGTCCTCCGAACAGACTTGAATCAGACGCCCCGTAGTCATGGCAATAGGTACAGAACCTAGAGCACTTTCCGATCCGGTTGGATCGGATGTAGTGCTCTATCATATCGATAAGTCGAGCATCTTTATCCGATCAGGTGATTCCATCTGATCGGATGATGCTCTAGCACCTTCCTCACCCGCCAAGGCACCAGGCCGGTGATCTCGCCCATGCCCAACCGCCGCGCCATTCCGCCCTTCGTAAGCGCTGTCGGATCGGCAATGTTGTTGTGACGCAGGCTGGGCCCGATGTTTGTGGGCATGAGCGACGTCGGCATTTCTGAGATTTTTGAAGCGGATCGGGTTGAGGCGATAGGAGCGGCTCGTACGAGCCCTCATAGGAGTGCTTCGAAGGAGCGGGTTGAGGTGATCACGCGCGGGGCGCGCCGGCGGTGGTCGAGGTCGGTGAAGCGGGCGATTGTGGAGGCGAGCCTGGCGCCCGGCGTGATGGTTTCGGCGTTGTGCCGTCAGCACGAGATCAGCAGCGGGCAACTGAGCACGTGGCGCCGGCAATATCGGGATGGCGATCTGATTGAAGCGGCGCCGCTGGTGCCGGGCTTTGCGCGGGCGGTGGTAAGCGGGACTGCGCCGGCGTTGGGCTTGGCGGCAGCGCCGACGGCGATGGAGACGATCGAGATTACGCTGCCGGACGGGGTGGTATTGCGTGTCGGCACCGAGGTGGACCAGTTGGCGTTGAGCCGGGTGCTGGCGGTGCTGAGGGGCGGATGATCGCACCCGGCGCGGGTGTCCGGGTCTATCTTGCCTGCGGCCGGACGGACATGCGCAAGGGGCTCGACGGACTGGCGATGCTGGTCCAGCAGGTCTTTGGCGGGAACCCGTTTGACGGTGCTGTCTACGCATTCCGCGGCCGGCGGGCTGGACAGATCAAGCTGCTCTGGCACGACGGTGTCGGGTTGTGCCTGCTGACGAGGCGGCTGGAGCGGGGTGCATTCGCCTGGCCGCAGAGCGGGACGACGCTGATGTCGCTGAGCCCGGCGCAGCTTGCCATGCTTCTCGAAGGCTGCGAGTGGCGGGCTCCGGTGCAAAGCCTGCGTCCGACGCTGGCGGGATAGGCCCCGCTCACGCGAGAGTCATTGGCATCCTGCCTGGTTGCTCGCGATAGTTTGACCGTGCCGATCGATCTTGCCGCCCTTCCCGACGACCCGGGCATCCTGCGCGACCTGGTGAGCCACGCGGAGCATGAGAAAGCCGGCCTGCGCAGCGTCAATGACGATCTGCGCGCAGAGATCGACAAGCTTCACCTGCTGATCGCGAAGCTGCAGCGGCATCGCTTTGGCCAACGCTCTGAACAAATGGATCCGGACCAGCTGGCCCTGGCGCTGGAAGATCTCGAACAGGCGAAGGCTGCGGGAGACGAAGCGGCGCAAGCTGGCACGGCGGATGGGCAGACACGTGAACGCAAGCGGCGGCAGCGCAATCTCGGGGCGTTGCCGGACAGCCTGCCGCAGATCGAGGTCGTGGTCGATCTCGAGGAGAAGCAATGTGCCTGCTGCGGCAGCGCGCTGCATCAGATGGGGGAGACGGTGAGCCGGATGCTGGACTTTGTGCCGGCGTCGTTCCGGGTGAAGGTGATCCGCCGGCCACGCTATGCCTGTGCGTCCTGCGACGGGCCGCCCGTGCAGGCACCGGCACCGCCAAGGCCGATCGATGGCGGCATGGCAAGCGAGGCGCTGGTGGCGCATGTGCTGGTCAGCAAGTTCGCCGATCATCTGCCGCTGTATCGCCAGGCACAGATCTACGAGCGACACGGGATCCGGCTCGATCGTTCGACGCTGGGCGACTGGGTCGGCCGGGCGTGCTGGTGGCTGCGGCCGCTCTACGATCGGATCCTCTCGCATGTGATGGCCCAGGAGAAGATATTCGCCGACGACACCACGCTGCCGGTGCTGGATCCGGGGCGCGGGCAGACGAAGACCGACCGATTATGGTGCTACGCGGTCGATGACCGCCCGTGGTGTGGGCCGGCGCCGCCGGCGGTTGCCTTCGTCTATGCGACCGATCGCAAGGGCGAGCGCCCGGCTGCG
>NZ_NCAS01000052.1:0-12727 GCF_002255515.1 Acidiphilium sp. 20-67-58
GTCGATATCCTTGCACAGCTTGCTCACCGTGCTCTTGCCAATGCCACTCAGCCCCATGGCCTGCACCAGGTCGTCGACGCGTCGGCAGGACGCCGCCAAACACCTCTCCGTGCCGCTGGTTTGCGACGCCAAGGCCGGCCTCGCCGCGCTGTCGCAAGCGCTCGGCGACTATCGCGCACCTGTTTCATGGCTGGCTTCGGCGCAAGCAAGGCGGCGGGACTGGAACGACTACGTCGCATCGAACACGGCGCCGCGAAATGGAACGCCGAGCTACGCGCAGGCGATTGGCGCCGTCAACGCGCGCTGCACGCCGCGCGACCGGATCGTCACCGCGGCGGGTGGATTGCCCGCCGAGCTGGCCGCCAACTGGCGGACGCTTGGCATCGGCACGGTCGATATCGAGTTCGGATTTTCTTGCATGGGCTACGAGATCGCCGGCGGCTGGGGGGCAAGGATTGCCCAGGCGGAACTGGACACGGACGCGGAGACCATCGTCTTCGTCGGCGATCGTTCGTATCCTCTGATGAATTCGGACATCTATTCCTCCGTGCTCACCGGCCACAAGCTGATCATCATCGTGCTCGATAACGGCGGGTTCGCGGTGATCAACAAACTGCAGAAAAACACAGGCAACGCCAGCTTCAACACGCTGATTGCCTATTGCCCGACGATTCCGCAGCCCTTCACCGTCGATTTTGCCGCGCATGCACGCGCGCTTGGCGCGGTGGCCGAGCATGTTTCATCACTCGACGCGTTCGTCGCTGCCTTCGACCGCGCGCGTGAGGCCGACCGGACCGCCGTGATTGTCATGCGCGTCGATCCGGTCGAGGGCTGGACCGAGCGCGGTCACGCCTGGTGGGAAGTCGGCACGCCTGCAATCAGCTCCCGCGCTGAAGTGACCGCCGCGCGGGCGGCGATCGAAGCCGGACGTGCAGCCCAGCGCAGGGGGACGTGATGCAACTGCCCTGGCACCGCTCCAACCGTGATCGCTTCGTCGTCCTTGGCCGGGTTGGGATGGATCTGTATGCCGATCCGCCGGGTTCGCGGATCGATCACGCCGGGCGATATGTCGCGGCCATCGGCGGTTCGGCTGGTAATATCGCGGTCGGGCTGGCGCGACAGGGGGTTACAGTTGGGTTGGTGACATGCGTTTCGGATGACGCGGTCGGCCGGTTCTGCCTCGCCGAGTTATGCCGCTACGGCGTGGACACACGCCATGTCAGCATGATTGGCGGAGAGACAAGAACATCCCTTGCAGTAACCGAAACGGTGGCTGTCGACTGCCAGACAGTCCTCTACCGAAATCGGGCGTCTGACCTCTTCCTGCGTGACTCCGATGTCCAATCCATCGGGTTTGCCGATGTCGCCGCCCTTGTCGTGACGGGAACAGCACTCGCGGCCGACCCCTCCCGCGGTGCCGCCAGGAGGGCGATGGCCCTTGCGCGCGCCGCCGGCGCTCACATTGTCCTTGACATAGACTATCGCGCCTATTCCTGGACCACGCCAGACGAGGCCGCGGACGTGTGCAGGGATGCGGCACTGCTGTCCGACATCGTCATCGGCAATGATCTGGAGTTCGGGCTGCTTGCGGGCGGGCCCGCGCTCGGGATGGATTTCGCCGCAGATCTGGTGAAGCGCGGCGCGATTTTTACCATCTACAAGAAGGGGGCGGAGGGCTCGGTCACCTATGCCGGCGACGCCAGTTTCGTAACCCCGATCTTTCCAGTCACGGCACTCAAACCCACAGGTGCGGGCGATGGCTTCATGGCCGGCCTGCTCGCGGGGCTCGCGCAGGGCGAGGCGCTGGACATCGCCGTGCGGCGCGGATCGGCCACCGCGGCACTGGTCGTCGCTGGCATTGGCTGCGCACCGGCCTCGCCTGACGAGGCAACGCTCAGGCGCTTCATTCAATCCTTCTAACGGACATGGACCGGATCCCTCATGCATACCGCACCGTACGAAAACATGAACCAGCCAATCGTCAACATCGATCATCCGCTGGTGCCGCTGGTCTATTTCAATATCGTCAAGTTGAATGGCGGCGAACGCTTTGAATCGACAACCCCGGGCTACGAAACCTGCATCGTGCCCGCAACCGGGACAATCGACGTGGCAACTGCCGGCCACACCTTCGCCGATATCGGCAAGCGCCGTTTGAATGTCTGGGACGGTGAGCCCGAAGGTGTCTATGTCGGTGCGGGCGAGACTGCGATCATCACCTGTACGCAAGGACCCGCCGAGATTTTCATCGCCGGTGCGCGCTTTGACAAGGTTTTGCCGCCCTTCGCCGTCCGTGCCGCCGACATCGACCCCGTGCGATACGGCTCGGACGAGACCAAGACGCATCGCAAGATCAAGCACATTCTCGGACAGAAATATCATGACCGGGTTGGCAGGCTGCTGGTCTCCGAACTCTACACCGTCGGGGCCGGCGGATGGTCCGGCTTTCCGAGCCACAAGCACGACACGGATCGTCTGCCCATCGAGAGCCGCCACGACGAGGCGTATAATTTCCGCTTCAACCCGCCACGCGGCTCCGGCTTGCAGATGCTCCAGAGGGAGGATGGCAAGCCTGGAGATGCCTATCACATCGTCGATGGCTCAACGATCCTGCTCGACAAGGGATATCACCCCTGCTGCGCGCTCCCGGGGTACGAGATGTATTACTTCACCATCCTGGGCGGGCTGTCGCAACGGCCGCTGATCCAGTTTTTCCAGCCCAGCCATGCCGATCAGGTTGAAACCATTCCCGGCATCAAAGACATGATCGCCAAGTTCAAATGACAGTCGCGACCCTGCGGGATGTGCTGACGCCATGCCTTGATGACAATACGGCTGTTGCCGGCCTTGTCGTTCTGGGGTGGGAAGATGCCGTGGCGTATGTCCGGGCGGCGGAACATCTGGGCCGCCCGGTGATCTTGCAGGCAGGGCCGGGTAGCCGATCCCATACGCCGCTGCCTGTTCTCGGCGCGATGCTCCGCAATCTCGCTGAAAGGGCGGCAGTTCCGGTCGTGATTCATCTCGACCATGGCGACAGCCTCGATGATTGCAAGCTCGCGTTCGAGAGCGGCTTCTCGTCGGTGATGTTCGCCGGATCTGGCCTGCCATTGGGGGAGAATATCGACAAGACCGGCGAGATCTGCGCCTGGGCCCACGCACATGGCCTTTCGGTGGAAGGCGAACTCGGCTTCGTCGGCTATCAGGATGGCCACGAATCCAGAGGAACGGACCCGCAGGATGTTGGCGGCTTCGTTCGGGAAGCTGCAGTGGATGCGCTCGCTGTTTCCGTCGGCAACCGCCATCTGATGACATCGCCCGGGGCAGAGATCGACCTCGATCGCCTCGCGGCAATCGAGGCTGCTTCGCCCGGCTTGCCTCTTGTGTTGCACGGGGGGTCTGGCATCGGGCGCTCGATGCGGAAATTCGTCGCCGCAAATACGAATGTCTGCCAGGTCAATATCGGAACAGAGTTGCGCATGGCGTTTGGTGCTTCCCTGCGCCGTATCCTGTCAGAGGACATGTCGGCATTCGATCGTATCCGGATTCTGGAGAAGACGATCGCGCCGGTATGTGCTGCGGCGCAGAGCGCCATGACCTCGCTGGTTTAGCTATTTTTTAGCCAAAATTTTCCAAATGAAAAATACTTGAATTAACGGGGAATTTGATGGCGTATTTTACAAAATATTTGAATAATATTTTAGGATATAAATAAAATACTCGCTTCAATCGAGTTCTTCACATGAGAGGATAGCCAAGATGAGTGCACGTAAAATCA
This sequence comes from Acidiphilium sp. 20-67-58, assembly GCF_002255515.1. Taxonomy (NCBI): domain Bacteria; kingdom Pseudomonadati; phylum Pseudomonadota; class Alphaproteobacteria; order Acetobacterales; family Acidocellaceae; genus Acidiphilium; species Acidiphilium sp. 20-67-58. The sequence continues at coordinate 3,776 of NZ_NCAS01000052.1, forward strand.
ATACAAGGCCGAATGTTGTGGTGGGTGCGGTGTGTATGTCAGTGGCTCTTGCGGGAGGAATGCGGGTGGCTTCGGCGCAGCCGCATGAACTGACATTTGCAATGGTCACGCACGCGCAGACAGGTGACGCCTACTGGTCGATCGTTCGCAAAGGTGCTGAAGCCGCCACGAAAAACGATCATGTCAGGCTCATCTACCAGAACAATCCGAACGCCGCCGGTGAAGCGCAGCTCATCACCAATGTGGCTCAGCAACATGTCGATGGCATCGCTGTCACGATTCCCTTCCCTGATGCTGAAATTCCGATGCTGAAGAAAGTGGAGACGGGCGGCATTCCAGTCGTCGGGCTCAATGCGGGATTGAATGTCTGGAAGAAGGCCGGCTTGCTGATGTATGTCGGCGAGGATGAAACGATCGCCGGAGAGGCCGTTGGAAAGCGCCTCAACATGCTCGGCGCCAAGCATGTGCTCGTGGTCGATCAGTTGCAGGGCGCAACGAACCTCGAGGATCGCTACGACGGGATCAAGAAGACCTTCCATGGCCAGGCCGAGGTACTGTATCTCAGCGGTTTCGACATGGCCGTTGCACAGTCGCGGATTGTCGCGAAGCTGCAGCAGGACGACGCCATCGATTATGTGGTGACGCTGGGTGCACCCTTCGCGCCGACGGCGATCCAGGCTGTCAAGATGGCGAACAGCAATGCTAAGGTTGCAACTTTCGACCTCAGCCAGCAAGCGGCGCAGCTGATCCAGCAGGGCAAGCTGCAATTCGCCGTGGATCAGCAACCTTACGTGCAGGGCTACGAGGCTGTCGATTTCCTGTGGTTCTACAAGACGAATGGCGATGTGGTCGGCGGCGGAAAGCCGGTGTTGACCGGCCCGACCTTCGTGACATCGAAGAACGTCGCGGCGGTGTTGAAGTTCACCAAGCGCGGCACCCGCTGATCCTGGCCCGATCCTGAGACTTCCTGCCGGCTGGCGCCGATGAGGGTGCCAGCCGTGCAAAGCCCCGGGACGGGAGGAGAGATGATGACGATGACCAATGGCACGATGACCGGAAACGACGCGTCGCGCGCTCAGCGCCCGCCTGTCGCAAAGCAGGCCTTCTGGCGGAAGACGCTGAAGCGACCGGAGGCCGGCGCGCTAGGTGGGGCCATACTTGTCTTTCTTCTGTTCTTCGTGGTCGCGCCGCCATTCCGGCAGATTGATGCGCTCACGACGGTGCTCTACCAGTCAGCGACGATCGGGGTTCCCGCAGTTGCGGTTTCGCTGCTGATGATCGGCGGCGAGTTTGATCTGACGGCAGGTGTCGCGGTGACGACGTCCTCGCTCGCAGCGTCGATGTTCGCGACACAGGTAGCGGGCAATCTGTGGGTGGGGATCGCGCTCGCGCTGCTGGTCTCACTGGCGATCGGCGCGCTGAACGGCTACCTGCTGATCCGCACGCGGCTGCACAGCTTCCTCGTCACCCTGTCGACCTTCCTGATGCTGCAGGGGCTGAATATCGCGCTCACCAAGGTGGTGACGGGAAATGTCGCGACCGGCGATATCAGCCAGCTTCCCGGCTTTGCCTCCGCTCATGCGATTTTTGCCTCGACGGTCCGCATCGGCAATGTCGATGTCAGCATCGCGATCCTCTACTGGTTCCTGTTCATCCTGGTGGCGACCTGGCTGCTGCTGCGCACGCGCTTCGGCAACTGGATCTTCGCCGTGGGCGGCAGTGACGAGAGCGCGCGTGCGGTGGGCGTGCCGGTGCGGCGGATGAAGATCGCACTGTTCATGCTGGTGGGCCTCAGTGCCTGGTTTCTCGGCATGCACATGCTGTTCGAATACAACGAGGTGCAGTCCGGCGCGGGTGTCGGCAACGAACTGCTCTACATCGCGGCGGCGGTGGTTGGCGGCTGCCTGATGACCGGCGGCTATGGCTCGGCGATCGGCTCGGGCTTCGGGGCGTTCATCTTCGGCATGACGACGGAAGGGGTGATCTATGCCGACTGGGACCCCGACTGGTTCATGTTCTTCGTTGGCGCGACCTTGCTGACAGCGACGGTGGTCAATACCTGGCTGCGCTTGCGGGCGAGCGGAGGGAAGTGAGATGAGCGAGAGATGTGCGCCGATCATCCAGCTTACCGATATCGGCAAGAGCTACGGCAATATCAGCGCGCTGCGCGGTGTGAGCATGACGGTGCGCAGCGGCGAAGTGACCTGCGTGCTGGGCGACAATGGCGCCGGCAAGTCGACGCTGATCAGCATCATTGCCGGGCTGCGCGAGCACAGCGCCGGCACCTACGCGGTGGATGGCGAGGCGGTAACGTTCGGCTCCCCGCGCGAGGCGCTGGATCGCGGCATCTCCGCGGTCTACCAGACGCTGGCGCTGGTGCCGCTGCTGCCGATCTGGCGGAACTTCTTCCTCGGGTCCGAACTGACCATCGGGCGCGGCCCGTTCCGCCGGCTCGACATCTCCGCCATGTGGGAGATCACCGACCGTGAACTGCGCCGGATGGGCATCAACGTCGCCGATCTCGACCAGCCTGTGGGCACGCTCTCGGGCGGGCAACGGCAGGTGGTGGCGATCGCGCGGGCGATCCATTTCGGCGCGCGCGTACTGATCCTCGACGAACCGACCGCGGCTCTCGGCGTCGCCCAGTCCGGCCTCGTGCTGCGTTACATCGCCCAGGCGGCGCGCGAACACGGCACAGGCGTCATCTTCATCACCCATAATCCCCACCACGCCTACATGGTCGGCGACCATTTCATCATCCTCGCCCGCGGCGAGGTCGAACTCGACGCCGCCCGCGACGGTCTCACCCTCGAGAACCTCATGTTCCACATGGCAGGTGGCGCCGGGCTCAACGCGCTCCAGCACGAACTCAACCGGTCGCAACCGGGAGATACATGAATGCGGTGCGCTGCTCATCGTAGCTGGCATCAATCACGCTGCATTATCGCGGAGATCGTCGAATGCTGAGGGTTGCCGTTCTCGGCGCCGGCCGTATCGGCCGGGTCCATGCCGCCAATGCCGCCGCCAACCGGCGGGCGGAACTCGTTGCCATCGCCGATCCGTTCGGAAGCGCGGCGGAGGATCTCGCGCGGGAACTGGGCTGTGCTGCGTCGACCGATCCGGAAGCCGTGCTGGCGCGTGCCGATGTCGATGCCGTGGTGATCGGCACGCCGACCGACACGCATGTCACGCTCATGCTCGCCGCGGTGCGCGCCGGCAAGGCCGTGTTGTGCGAGAAGCCGATCGATCTCGACATCGCCAGGGCGGATGCGGCCGTCGCCGAGGTCGAGCAGGTCGGCGGACGGGTGATGCTGGCGTTCAACCGGCGCTTCGATCCGGCATCGCAGGAGTTGCGCCGCGCGATCGAGGCCGGGGAGATCGGCGAAGTGCGTCAGGTGATCATCACCAGCCGCGACCCGGCACCGCCGCCGCGCGCCTATCTCCAACATTCCGGCGGGATTTTCCGTGACATGGCGATCCATGATTTCGACATGGCGCGCTTCCTGCTTGGCGAGGAGCCTGTGGAGGTGATGGCGACGGCGAGCCGGCTGATCGATCCTGACCTGGCGGAAATTGGTGACTTCGACACGGTGATGGTCAATCTGCGTACGGAGTCCGGCCGGCAGTGCCACATCAATTGCTGTCGCGCTGCAGTATATGGCTATGACCAGCGCTTTGAGGTGTTCGGCTCGGCGGGAATGCTGATGAACGACAATTTGCACGCGACCACGGTGCGCCGCTGGAGCGGTGCGGCGACCGACGCGCGCGAGCCGCTGCTGAACTTCTTTCTCGAACGCTATGCCGACGCTTACCGCACCGAGTTCGAGATGTTCCGTGCTGCGGTCGAAACCGGCGCGCCGATGCCGGTGACGCCACGCGACGGCCGGCAGGCACTATGGCTCGCCGATTGCGCGCTCGAATCGGCGTTGACCGGCCGCGCGGTTCGCGTCTGAATCGGGACTCCACATCAACCTCCCGCGTACTCCAATCTGGATTTGCGGGGATTTAGAGCATCATCCGATCAGATAGAATTATCTGATCGGATAAAGATGCTCTATTTATCAACAAGATAGAGCACTATATCCGATCCGGAAGGATCGGAAAGTGCTCGAAGATTCCCATTCGGGTGTGGCTGCGATTCACGCTGTGCGTGGAACAATTTGTATGCTGGTTTTATCGACTTTGGCGAGGCGTCGATTGAGTTTGGGTCCGGCATAGCCGCCGTCGGCAAATACATCCTACAGCCACACTCAATTTAGAGCATCATCCGAGTGGGGCTGCAGACGTGGCGGCAAGGCGATGCGGGCGGCCTTGAAGGCTGGGCCGCCGCGGGACCAGCTTCAGTGCGGACCTGCCAATCATTTGTTCGATCCGAGCAGATGGCCGTTCACCGTGCGTCCATACATCGAGAACTTGCTATCGTGGAATGCCTTCCGTGTTGCCGCGACGCTGTCGGAGAAGCGCGGATCCTGCGGCCGATCGTGACTGTCGACATATTGCGCGACGTCCCAGGCTTGCTGGACGCTCAGTGTGCCGACGGCGCCCAAGGGCATGTTGGCATAGATGAATTCGGCAGCGTTCTTCACGCTGCCCATGCCGGCGCCCCAGTTGAAGGACTTCGTGCCCCAGAGCGGCGGGAAGACGGTTTGTCCGCGCGCATATTGCCCCTGCCCGCGGGCCTCGTGGCACAATGAGCAGTTCTCGCGATAGACAATCCTGCCGCGGGCATAGTCCGGCGTTTCCGCTGGCGCGGCAAGCCTGGGGTAGCCACGGCCGGCGAGGTGCGCGCCTGTCGGCGCGTTTGTGGCGAGCCAGAAGGAATAAGCTTCGAGCGCGATGATTGTCTTGCTGTCGAGCGCCGGAACTTTGCCGTTCTCGCTGAAGCGGAAGCAGCCCTGTAGCCGCATGCCGAAATTGTTCACCTTGCGGTTCTTTTTCCGGTATGCCGGATAGCCCGTGTAGGCGGCCCACATCGGTGCCGAACCGGCGAGGCGGCCGGCATCCAGATGGCAGTTGCTGCAGTTCAGCGCGTTGCCGATCACGCCATGGGCATAGCCCGTGGTATGACGGAAAATATTCTCGCCAAGTTTGACGGCGTCGCCGAACGGGCCTTTGGGCATGTCGGCGCGCGGCGGCGGTGCAAACGAGGGTTGTGTGGGGGTGGTGGCCAGCGCCGCGGCGATCGGCAGTTGAGCGGCGAGAAGTGCGGCGATTGTCCGACGGATCATTGTTTGCCTCCGTCCGCCACAAGGCCGGGCAGGGTGGTCGGGTTCGGCGACAGGCTGGCATAAAAGGCGCTGACCGCAGAAATCTCGGCCGCCGACAACTGTCTCGTTACATTGCTCATCAGGTGGAGCGGCTCGCCTGTGCGGCTGCCATTCTTCCAGGCAGTCAGTTGCGCCGAGATGTAGGATTGCGGCTGCCCTGCAAGGCGCGGGAACGCGACGCCGGCACCGATACCGAAGGGACCGTGGCAGGAATCGCAGGCAGGAACACCTGTCAGTTTGCCGCCCCAGGCACCGTTCATGGCAAGGGCTTCGCCCTGGGTGTTCAGGTTCTTCGTCGGCTCGGGCGTGGCGGGTACCGGCAGCGCCGCATAATACGCGGCGATGGCCGCACGCGCCTTGGCATCGAGTGGATTTGCCATTGACTGCATTACGGCGTTCTTGCGTTCGCCATGCTTGAAGGCGGTGAGTTGCCGCTCGATATACGACGCCGGCAGGCCTGCCAGGGCTGGAAAGCCGGCGCTGAGGTTGCCCATGCCGTTGACACCGTGGCAACTAGCGCATGTCGCGATTTGTGGCGGTGCCGCTGCAGCGCCGTTTCCAAAGGATATGGAACTGCCGAGGAGAGCCATGCTGATGACAGCAAATCTCGACGATCTCTGATGGCGCATTTGCATCGACGATCCCCTTCGTTTCCAAGATCCCCTAAAATAATATAAATAATCAAATTGCTTTGGAGATCAAATATATCACTAAATTCGATAATTTAGATATAAAAATTATTTGCACCTAGCTGTGCCTTGAAAACATGGCCTGATCTGCCCCTCCTCAATGGCTCGTGATCTGTTTTGGAGCGGTGCCGGCCATGTTGGATCATACCAGGCTGCTGCGAATATGTCTTGGCATTCCGCGGGTATGATGAGGTCGACGAGTTGTCCGATTGCGGCCGAAACCGGACTGGCGGCTTTCGGGCAGAGGGCGTAAGACGTCGGTATCCAGTCATGGCGTGACAGAGCAGCAGAGCGCCGCTGCTCTGAACGCTGGGCTTTGAATGGCGCGTCGAAGCGCCCCCGCGAAATTTCAGGAAAGCATGCAGGATGGTAAAGCGCCGCAAGGAGGAAGAAATCGTGGGTGTGCTCGAGTTCGAAGGCAGGGACAGCGAGGATTCGGAAGTCATGAGCTGGCTGGCCGAGCACAAGGCGCGGAACGGGGGCAAAATCCGGATGAGCCGGGGGAGCACCGGCGTTCGAGTGGCATTCAGCAAAGCGGCAGATATGGCGTTCTGGCAAGAACGGTCGATGCAAGCGAGCAAGGGGAAGCGATCATCGCGTTCCTGAGCCTCGTTCATATCACGGAGGATATCTGCAGTGACGAAGGAAGAGCTGACCGATTGGGCATTGGCGAATGGCTGGCGGATCATCGCCGGCCATCCCAGCCTGACAAAGCCGGGCGCGCCCAACGATCCCATCGTGCGTCTCGTGATGAAGGCGACGGTCGTCAATCTCGAAGTGCGCAAGCCGGCGGGAAAATGGGAAAAAGTGGCTGGTGAGAGCTACGCCGATGTCGTGGCGGGCGCGGAAGACGAGTTGCCGCATGGCCTTGGTTTCGAAAAAGTCCCAAGCATCACGCTGCTGATGCAGAAAAATCGCGACGATATGGTATTCGCGCGGTTCAGCGGCAGATAGCGTGCCTCCCTGGAGCCCGATCACGGGCCTCCGCATTCCCTGCCGCCGCCTCTTGGCATGCGATGATCCATCGGCGCGGCAACGGCCTGTGGTGGCTACCGCCCTTGGCGGCCGTAGCGATTGAATGGCAAAAGTATCAAGGCCACTTACTCGTTGACGTCGGGCCATAACGATACTGTTTTCAGCCTTGTCGACACGATCGTCATACAATCGTCGTGGGTTGGTGGTAGGTGATCGGCCAGGTCGGATGGATTTCTGCCGGGCCGGTTTACGACAACTGACATCTCGCGAAATGGATCAGTGGCGTTCGGCTTGACCCAGAATCAGTTCGACGTCTCTTGCTGGTTCGAGTGTCGTCCGTGATGCCCCAACGACCCGTATCGAGGTTTGAGGACGTCAAACAGGGCTGCGTGCGATCGATTTGATGGCGTCTCGGACTTTCCCCGAAGACCGTTCGATCTCCCGATCCTGTGTCTCGATCTCGGCCTTCACTGCCTCCTCGCTGTCCGGACCATCGACGATCGACTTCAGGATCTTGCGGCGGGAACTGCGGCTGCCATCGGCATAAGTCACGTCGAACATGACCATTGCTCTATCGATGCGGCGTTTCATTGCTTTACCGCATCTTCGGAGAGTTCTGTCGCATCGGCATCAACTGGAGCAGGTGTTCCCGTCGTCTGGGGCGCGATATCACTGTCCAGGCCAGCCTTGCGCCGGAACACAGCATCTCGCCTTTCCTGATCTTTGGCTTCCTTCTTCGCCTGCTTAAGACGATTGCGCTCTGCGCGTTGCCCGCTGTAATTCTGCCTGAAGACCACTTGTATTTCCCTTAATCTCCGGAACAAGACATCAATTGGGTCGATCCGACCCAATTCAGCGCTCATGCTCTGGAGCTATCTGGCTGTTGTTGAACTGCGGCGTAGAGATGCCGGCGTTTCGAAACTCAATGCTGATCATGGACGCCAGGATACATACTGGATCTCAATGATCCACATCTTCCCTGACCGACAGCGTGACGGCATTATGCAGAATGATCCGGGATATTCTACAGCACGTTCCGATCCATCTGATCGGATGATGCTCTAGTCACGATCCCAAATCCACGAAGTATCAGCGAGGCATATGCTGCCTGGCGTTCGCTGGTCCGTGGCCGATCATATGAATCCGGGGAGACAAAGCTGGCGCGCTGCAAATGCTCATTGCACGACTAGCTTTGGCCCATCAGCAACACCCCATCGGCTAGCCGATGGGGTGCGATAGACATCAGCTCAGGCGGCCTTCAAATTCACGGCCGACATTTTACCCTGCTGGCCACGCTGCAATTCGTAATTCAGCTTTTGTCCTTCATTGAGGCTGCCCAGCCCCGCGCGTTCGACATCCGACACGTGGACAAACACGTCCTTCGAACCGTCGTCCGGCATGATAAATCCATAGCCTTTTTGGGAATTGTACCATTTAACCGTGCCCTGGGACATGGCGTATCTCCATCGTTTCGGCGGTCCGCAGGATGCAGACCTATTTACCTTCCAAGAGGGGAAACCGACGGATCAGCGCCGCATGTGAGGGTACACAAACCCCGGCAAGAAAAGTGCCGGGCCAGACTATGGGCGCATAGGGGCAAAAACACAACACTGGTTCAGGAAGGGACTTCGAGGGGCGGCTGTGTGCCTTTATGCCTGAGGTCGGGTTCGAGTTCCGATATCATCGTCTGCCGGTCGCTTCCATGTGACCGGCCCCGATGAATGGTCCGAGATAAAAGTTGCAGCATTTCCCCCTCCATCACCACGGCCGGCCGTCGGTGAAGCGAAGCGGCAAAGCAATGCGGCCGTGCTGCCATCATCTGGCGAAGCGGCCTGGAAAAACCGCATCGGGAGTCCGTATACGTTCTGGCCAAAAACGCGACGTTAGAGGATGTTCCGATCCTTTCGGATCGGATGATGCTGTAGGTTCTGTACCTATTGCCATGACTACGGGGCGTCTGATTCAAGTCTGTTTGGAGGACTTGGAACATGGCGGAACTTTTCTGGCTGAACGACACGCAA
>NZ_NCAS01000053.1:0-15529 GCF_002255515.1 Acidiphilium sp. 20-67-58
GTCCAAAACCGACCGGTTTCGGACACCTCGCCGAGAGCATGCCCAAAACTATGTTTGACGGCATTGTGGGCATTGTCCGATATTACAGGCAGGTTTTTGGACGTAATTGCCCTATGTCGCGCGTGTTTTTGTATGCCCGTGTCTCGACGGTCGAGCAGACCGCCGAGAATCAGATCGCCGAGGCGAAGGCCGCCGGCTTCGCCATTCGTCCGAACCGGATCATCACGGAAACGATCTCGGGCAGCGTCGCGGCTCGTCAGCGGCCGGAGTTCCGGCGCCTCCTCGACCGCCTCGAAGATGGTGACGTGCTCATTGTCACAAAACTCGACCGGCTCGGCCGCAGCGCGCTCGACGTGCGGGCTACCGTTGATGCCCTGGCGAGCCTCGGGGTACGGCTTCATTGTTTGGCCTTGGGCGGTGTCGATCTCACCAGCTCAGCCGGCCGCATGACCATGCAGGTGATCGCCGCCGTGGCTGAGTTCGAGCGAGACCTGCTGATTGAACGCACGCAAGCTGGGGTCCAGCGAGCCAGAGCGAACGGCAAGGCGATCGGGCGGCCTGCATCTTTAACAGATGATCAAAAGGCCGCTGTCAGGGAAGCGCGTGGCTCCGGCGCATCAGTCTCATCCCTCGCACGGACATATCAGGTCAGCCGCCAAACCATCGGCCGTGTCTGTGAATAACGTCAGTCCCTCTCACCAGGTTATCCAGTAGGCGCTATATCTGGAATCGACCCTACCGGGCCATGGGGAGGCCGCAACGGGAACCCCAAAACCGGTCATTCGCCGGCCCTGGCCCGCAACGGCTCTGCGCCCTTCATGGTCATTCTGAGCCCTAGCTCGGCTTCTCGGGAGCGGACATTCTTATCATGTCAATGTTCTTGATCTTTAGCGGCGATTGGCGCCCTTTGCAGATGTGGGCATGATCCAGTTTCACACCGATATCGGTGCCCTGCAGCTCTGTCCGCCGTGACCGCTGATGAACGAACACTTGCATCTCGCGACTACTCCACTGCAAACTCAGCGGGCATGGGGGTATTGCTATGGCTGCAGAGGGAACAGCGTTTGCATTCGATGAGAATGCTAGTCTCAGCGATAATCTATCGATATTCGGGGTATACGTTAAAGAGCTCGACGCCGCGCTTGGTCCCGAAATGCGCGGCCGCCTTTTGGCGCTGGTAGATGGTAATTACAAGCACGAGGAAATCTGGGATCGATTATTCGAGATCTGCAACACGTCACCGGCTGTAACTGATGACGACGCGACCGACAGGCAGGCAGCCGTACCCACAGCAAACGTGCCCGCCACGGCACAACCGGCGGTCGCGCAATCGCCGACGGTGACCGGATGGCTTCTCGAGGGCGTTTTGATCGAGGGCTTCCGGGGCGTGAACAATGAAGACCGGCCACTTGAACTCAAGTTCAAGCCTGCCAAGGTCAATAGCGTGTCGGCCGTCAACGGCGTCGGCAAGACCTCCGTCTACGACGCGGTGCGTTATGCAATCACCGGCAAACTCCCTTGGCTGGATGAACTCCCAGCCGTCGAACGCGACAGAGACTATTACCAAAACCGCTTTCACTCGACCGGTCAGGCGACGATCAAGCTCCGTCTGGTAGCCGAGCCCGGCGCGGAAAAGTGCGAGATCACCGTCGTCCGCAGCCCAACCGGCCTGCGCACTGTCAGCGCCACCGCGCCGTGGGACGCCAACGCGATACTGACCGCGCTCAATCGAGAGTTCGTATTACTCGACGGCCCGACATTTCAGAAATTTATCACCGCGCCACCGCTCGCTCGTGGCCGCACCTTTTCCGGTCTCCTTGGACTCTCTGCCTACAGCGATCTTCGCCAAGCGCTGGCAGGTTTGGCGAATACACGCGCGTTTAACAACCATTTCGACATCACGGCCCACGCCCAGACCAAGATCCGGGAGGAGAGGACCGGAGCCGAATTGTCGGCGGCCATCGCCAAAGATTATGAATTACTTGTGGGGACGCCGCTCGGGCAGCTGGATACGGCCGCCGCGAAGGACAAGTGCCATGAGGCCCTGGTCCAGATCACACCTCTGAAGCCGCAGTGCGAGGACAAGGCGTACGACTCCATCGACATCGACGTTTGCATCGACGCTATCAAGGATGCCGAAGGCGGTCCGAAGCGCGAACGCCTCGGTGCTTGCATTCGAGAGCGCGAAAATATCGCCAAAATGAACCATGAAGCTCCAACCCGGGAGCGCGCCCCGCAATTGGCCACTCGCGCCGCCGAGCGCGAGTCCGCACTGGCGAAGACTTCTGGTCACTTGATGCTTGAGCTTTACCAGGCAGGGACGAAGGTCGTGGAAAGGGCGGAGTGGGAGGACTCGTATCTTTGCCCGCTCTGCGACGGGAAAGGCACCCATAGCCTGCGGGATCACCTCGCCGCCAAGCTCTCTGAGTTTGAGATCTTGGACCAGACAACCACCGCGTTGGCGGCGGAGTGGAACGAGGCTGGTTGGACAGAGCTACTGCAGCTTGAAGCCGAGCTCGAACCGGTACCCGAGAAGCGCCTACTCGCCGCGCACCAGACCCGCGCCGGCGTCGGCGCGATCTCCAAGGCCGATGCCGATGCTTTGGTTCAGTGGCTGGATACACTGCGTACGCGCGCGGAGGGGCTTTCTGGCACGCTGGCGGCCGAGCAGACCCAGCTCGAAAAGGAGCTACCGCCATCCTCGGTTGAGGTAACGAAGAAAGTGGAGACAGCGCGGCGCCTGCAGGAAAACTGGCGGAAGCTCGAACAGTCCCGGAAAGTGCTGGCAGACGCAACCGCGCGAGATGCCTGTGTAGACCGGATCCGAACTTTCCTCGGCAGGGCATCAAAGGCTTTTGCGACGGCGGAGGCCGGCATGAGCGAGGCACGACTGACCGCCGTCGAGCCGGTGTTCAAGGATTACTTTAAGAAGATGTCGTTTCATGGTGTCGAGCCGACCGTCTCCAAAAAAGCTGGCAGCGAGGAACTCCGTATCGGGCTTGCCCAATTCTACGGACTGACGAACGTATCGCCCCAGGCGCTTCTGTCCGAGAGCTTCCGCAACGCCTTCGCGATATCGCTATATCTGGCAGCAGCATCGCTCTATGGCGGGCTCCCGAAATTCGTTGTTCTCGACGATGTGACGTCGAGCTTTGACGCCGGGCATCAGCACTTCCTTGTCGAACTCATCAGAACGACATTTGCGCGGCCGGGGAAGGCGTCCGGCCCACAGGTGATTCTCTTGAGCCACGACACGATGCTAGAGAAACTTTTCAACAAGCACAGCAACTCGGGGACGTGGTGGCATCAACGGCTGGAAGGATCACCCCAGATCGCCGTCCTTCCGCAGGCTGGGGCGGTCAACAAGGTGCGGGACCTAACGATTTCGATGCTGCAGGCCGGCCAGGTTGACTTCGCCAAGGAGGGCGTGAGGCAATATCTGGAATATCGGTTGAGTGATCTCATCAGCAAGCTCCGGATTCCGGTTCCGGTGGACATCGCTTTCAACGATGACAAGCAGCTCTCGAGCGAATTTCTGAAGGCGATCGAGGCTGCTGTTAAACTGCACAAGGCGGCCAACTGCCTAGTCCTCGACGCGGCGCAGGAAGCGGGCCTCAACACCAACATGGTGACGATTGTAAGCAACTTCCTAAGCCATTGGGGCACCGGCCAGACGGCGGCATTCTCTGCATCTTCCCTGCTCGGCGTCATGCAGGCAATCGCCGACTACTGCAACTGCTTCACCTTCGAGCCGACTCCGGGCGCGCCCCGAGTCTACTACAAGTCGCTCTCCCAGCGTCAATAGAATGGCAGCTTGCGCCCTACACTGATCGGAACCGGACCGTCGGCAGTCGGCCCATCCCAATCAAACTTAGATTGACCAAATGCCGGCTGACGAAGGTTACGACCCGAGATACCCGGAGCCATGCGTAGATCATCGACAGAGTGATAGGTATTAGCAAAGTGCTATCGATCAGCGCATAAATGCTAAAACCGACTCGGATCGAATTGGCTACAAGACATATCGACCAAAGGGCACGAAACACCGATGAGCTGGGCTGAATTTATCGCGTCGATCGTGAAATCAATGGCCTGGCCGACTGTGGTGGTCGTTGCAATCCTATTATTCCGAAATCAAATCAAAGAACTGATCGCGTCGATATCAGAACTGAAGATCGGGAAGGATGGGGTCACAGGGAAGTGGGACCGGGCAGCCGCCGAAGTGTGGGCAGGGCTACGAAAGGCGCCTACAGAGCCACGTCTGACTCAGACCGAGAAGCTTACTTTTATTCTGCCCACACTAGCGGCTGAGGATCAATCTCCTAACGCGGCGAGGATCGTCGGCGCTTGGGCTCAACTTGAAAAAGCGCTTCGCAAAAAAGTCGGGGAGACCGATGAAACCCATGTCGGGAAGGGAGATGCCGCACTCGTCCAGGCGGCCGTGAAGCGCGGTGTGATAACCGACAATCAAGCGAAGTCGCTTCGGGGGCTCTACGCTCTTCGGAACCTCGCTGCCCACGGCGGAGACAGCGATGTGAGCGACGCGCGAGTCAACGAATACCTCGCTATGGTGGAGGCTATGGAGACGGTACTGGAAATTACTGACTGACTGGTCAGAGTCAACGACAGCAAGCTGCTGGTGGTCGAGGAGATGTCTACTTTCCTGAGCCCAACACCCAAGAGTGGACCGGCAGTTTTCGGCCCAGCCTCGCCACAAAGAGAACGTCCGATATCCGCTTTCGCAAGCCGTAAGCCGACAGGCAGAAATCCCCCAACCCGGTCACTGGCTGTCGCGGATCTTTGTCGTAAGTATGCGAAGCTTTGCGACAAAGATCCGCGACAAGAAAAGTCCAGGTCGGCCGCGAGGGATGCCGGCTGTCGCGAGCTTTACAAGTTATGCGACAATGCGCTTGTAGGTTGGAAAGCTGGCAGTCGGCCTGAAACGGTCATTCGCCTCAAGGCGAATTTGAGGGCGATAGCAGGCCGGTCGTGGGGAGCTATCCATGTTGGCTACGCAGGAAAAGCAGGATTTCGCTCAGGATCTGCCACCGGTTGCGTTCCATCACCATCATATGGGTGGCTTCGCCGATCTCGATCCAGCGCCGGTAGCGGGCACCGGTGAGGCGCTGGAAAAAGGCCGACATGCGCGGCTGCGGCACATCCAGATCCCATTCGCCGTGTAGCAGCAGCACGGGGGCGGTGATCGCTTCGGGTTCATAGAAGGGCTTTCCGGCGGACCAGTAGTCGCGCACGTCCTGGATGACGCCGGCAGGGGCCCGGATCATGCCGTCCCGGGCCGCCGGGTCGCTCGCGAGGATGATGTCGGCCCAGGCGGCGAACCAGGCGCCGGGCAGGATCTCCTCCCGCAGTTCTTGCGGCACGCTTTCGAGCCAGCGATCGCGGAAGGCGTGGACATCGAAGCGGCGATAGGCCGGCACCGGGCCGCCTGGATCGATGCGCGGCGGCCCGTCGCTCAGCCACTGTGGAGCGATGAGCACGAGCTTCGCGACATTGGCGGGATGGGCGGCGCTGTAGGCCGCCGTGACCGTGCCGCCCCAGGACATGCCGATGAGGGTGATCTGACCGAGATCCTGCGCAGCGCGGATGTGATCGACGGCGGCGGCGAGGTCGCACACCGCCACCGCCGTGGAGACTTGCGGCGGGGCGGCGTCGGGCGCGCCCTCCATGCCCGCAGGGCGGGTCGAGCCGCCAAAGCCGCGCACATTCAGCGCCCAGACATCGAAGCCTGCTTCCGCCAGCACGTCCATGAAGGCACCCTCGCCGACCGGCACGTCATACAGGGTTTCGGCCGGAAGCGTCGCGCCGTGCATGAGCAGCAGGGTGCGATCGGCCCCGAAAGCGGCAATGTCGGCGCGGCACTTGCGGCGAAGATGGAGGGAAATGCCTGGTGTCTCGCTCGGGATGAGCTGGTTTTCGATGGTGAGGTCACTCATGATGCGGAAACTTCCGTGGGGTTGACGAAATGCCAGGCGAAGCCGGAGCCGTTTTGCGTGACGCGGCCGGCACCGCTTTCGGCAAAATGGGCGGTAAGGCACAGCGCACCGGTTTCGGCGGCGTGAGCCAGCATGCAGCGGCGGGACTGCTCGGCCTTGCCAGGAAACTCGCAGTAGACCGACCGTAGATCGGGCCGGTAGGCCTGCAGCGGATGATGCATGAGGTCGGCGACGAACCATGCCTCCTCGCCGCACGAGTGGAGGCGGATGGTGGCGTGGTCGATGCTGTGGCCGGGTGCGGGATGGAAGGAGAGACCATCCGCGATCTCCCGGCCGTCGATGGCGATGGCCTGGCCCAGACCGGCATCGATCACAGGTTTCAGGCTGTCGGTATAGACCTGCGGCATGGGCGGGTGATCGGGGCGGCCGAACGCTTCCGGGGGTAGGTCGGGCGCGGGTGCGAAACCGTCCAATGCCGCAGCGTAGCGCGCCTCCATCTCGGAATAGACGTGCCGCGCACGGGTAAAGAGCGGTTGCCAGATGTTATCCCGCAGCACCGTGTTCCAGCCGACATGGTCGGCATGGATATGCGTCAGCAGGACGAGATCGACTTGGTCCGGCATCACTCCAGCTGCAGCGAGGCGGGCCAGATAGGGCGTGTCGAGATGGTCCAACACCGGGGCGCGGGGCCGTGGCTTGCCGTTGCCGGTGGCCGTGTCGATCAGAATGACCCGTCCGGCATGCCGCACCAGCCAGGAATGCGTGCCCTGAGCGAGCGTGCCGGTGTCCGGATTGAAGGAACCGGCCGTGAGCTGACCGCCATGGGTGCCGAGAGCCGCAGGGTCGAGATCGGGATATAGCCGGGCCGGATCGGCATTCGTCCAGCGGAGTTCGGGAATCCGGGTCACCAGCGCATCGCCGACCCGGAAGGAGAGCGGGATTTCCACATTGTTCGAGGATTGCTGCGTCATGGACGGAGAGCTATGGTCCGCCCGATCATCATGCAAATCGATTCAAGTCATGCGGTCAATCGACCATTTCAATCTTCGCTCTTTCGACCTTAACCTGCTGGTCGCCTTCGACGCGCTGATGACCGAACGCAGCGTGACGCGGGCGGCGCAGCGGCTGAAACTCGGGCAACCGGCGATGAGCCACGCGCTGTCCACGCTGCGGCTGCTCCTCGACGACGAGGTGCTGGTTCGGGTCGGCACGACGATGAACCCGACTGCCAAGGCCATCGCGCTGGCGCCGCGACTGCGCGAATTGCTGCTGCAGATCCAGAGCACGCTGACAGAGGGCAAGCCCTTCGAACCGCAATCGGAAACGCGAATCGTGCGCCTCGGATTTTCGTCGGAGCTGGAGATTTTGCTGCTGCCCAATCTGACCGCCGATCTACAGGCGCATGCGCCAGGCATCAGCCTGCTGACGCGCTCGGTGGCACGGAGCGATGCGCATCGCATGCTGGATAGCGGTGAACTTGACCTCGCCATCGGCTGTTTCGAGTACGGGCTGGAACGGCATTGTGGAACGCCGCTGTTCGAGCAGTCGCTGGCCTGCTGTTTCAATCCGGATTTCGTGCAGCTGCGGCTGCCCTTGTCGAGGGCCGACTACATCGCGCATCCGCATGCGCTGATGACATTGAAGGACGACATCCAGGGCTGCCTGTCCGAAGCCTTGGCGCGGGCCGAGGAGACGCTGAACGTGGTGTTGGCGGCATCGGATTTTCTCACCGTGCTGGCAGCAGCGGCCGAGGCGCCGGTGATCGCCACGTTGCCGACGCGGATGGCGGCTCGCTATGCGCCGCTTTTCGGCCTTACGGTTACGGAAATTCCGCTCGATCTTCGCCTGCCTTCAGTGGCCCTGGTGTGGTCGATGCAGAATGACCGCGACCCGGCACTCGAATGGCTGCGAGCGCGGGTCGTGCCGCTTTTGCAAGCTGCATCGGCTTCCGAGATCGCTCGACCGGTGTCGGGCGACCGAAATAAGTCAATTCTGACTGTCGCGTAACTTAGGATTTGTGCGACAGCCTGCCGCCGGTGCGGACTTTCAGGACCGGGCTGGCGAAGTCGTCATTGTTGAAGACTGCATCGGCAGTAGAAGCCGGCGCGCACATACTTTCGTAAATATCGAAGGCTGGCTTATATCGAACCGCATAGAGCTGACGTGTGGCATCTGCCCCACCTAAACGCCCGGCGTCCCGATCAATACCGCGCTGTTCGGAAAGCTGCTCCGAGGTTTCTACGAAAATCGCCAAATCCCAGTCGTCGCGTAGTTCGGGCCGCTGGAGAAAAGTGCCATCTACGATCAATATGGCATCGGCCGACGCAACTTGTGGCTCCTGCTTTATAGGCTGGTCATTGTCGAGATCGAATGACGCCGTGCGATACCGCCGATCGCCGCCCGGCCCCAAGGGGGAAAGCAAAAGTGCGTTGATAGCCGGAAGATCGCGCGCGTCGTAATAGTAGCCTTCTGCGGAGTGACGACCACGCGCATAGCGTTCTACCTTGGGCCGGTGGAATCCGTCGATTGAAGTCCGAATAACCGCCCTTCCTGTCTTGCCGAGAGCTTCGGCCAGTTCATCCGCCAGCGTTGTTTTCCCTGATGCCGTCCGTCCGTCAATCGCGACCCGAATGGGCCCGGCTGACGGGATGCCTGCGATCAAAGAGGCGAGTTCATCCAGCACCGCAGCCCTATCTGAAGATTTCATGTTTCTCCCCATCAATCGTCGTGAAAATCCCGAGACCTGCGACACCTCTACACTACTGCGCCAGCGCTTGGCGCTGGCACGGTGATGGTGCATTTCTGATCCTTGTATGCGGTGGTAGAAAAGTCGGCCATGTAGCGTAGCAGCAGGTTGTGTCGGGAAAGGGTGAATGGTGGTCCGCATACGTCGCTTTGACGAGAAAGATGCTCAGGCCCTAGCCGACTTGATGATCGAGATGGCTGGTTTCTACGGAGCCACTATCAGTTCTGATCTGGTAGTCGCTGAGGACGTGCTTCGCCGTGCCCGGCAGGTGGACATCATCGTAGCCCACGACGATGTTCGACTTCTCGGCTTTGCCACGTTCACCTCTCTCTACCCCGTCGCCGGCCTGCTCACATTCACTTACGTCCAGCAGGTTTATGTCGGCCACGCTGCACGCCGCCGTGGCGTCGCACAGAAGTTGATGGCTGGGATTGCACAGGCGGCGAAGGCCGCAGGAAGCACTAGGATCGAATGGTCCACCTCAAGAGAAAACGTGGCAGCGCGGTCGCTCTATGACGGGCTGGGCGCAAACGGGTTTGACAAGATTTATTATGTGCTTGAGGGGTCAGCCCTCGATCAATTAGCCGCACGAGGACAGCAAGACGCGTAGGTCTGGTTTCCCCCAAATGCGCTGAGTCTGCACGAAAATCAGGAATTTCGCACGAGCGTGGCGAACTTGGGGGGGTAGCAGCAGCGGGCAGCTGTAATTACAGCGGTCGGATAGGGGTTAAAGGGCTTATTGGAATGGCAAACTCGGCGAGGCTGGTTCCGGAACTGGTGGTTTCGGACTTGGAGGTGAGCCTGCGTTTTTGGTGCAATCTGATCGGCTTCTCCGTAGCATTCGACCGGCCGGAAACCGGCTTCGCATACTTGGACCTTGACGGTGCTCAGGTAATGCTTGAGCAGCGCAACACGGCAGACGACCAATGGGTGACGGGGCCGCTCGAAGCACCACTTGGTCGTGGCATCAATTTCCAGATCAAGACACCGACCCTCCGGCCGATACTAGACCGACTGGCAAAAGCGGGATGTCCGCTATTCAAGGAGCCTGAGGAGGCGTGGTATCGAGCCAACACGGTTGAATTCGGCCAGCGACAGCTTCTGGTCATGGACCCGGATGGCTACCTGCTTCGTCTAATCGAAAACATTGGCCAACGCCCTTTCAGTGATACCACCAAAATTTAGTATCTGCTTGTCGATGCGCCTGAATGACCTGCAAATGTCAAAGCCCGGTCGTTTCCAGCCTCGATCTCGGCCTGCGCCTGCCCGAATCGCTCCGCCTGCTGCACGCGCGCCCGCCGCGACGGCGCGGGCCGGACATCCCCACCCCGGCGCAGGCCGCCTCGCGCGCACGTCACAGGTCGCACACGGAAGCCTGGGCCGTCCTGTTCCCGGCGCCGCCATCATCTCCGGGCCAGTTCCACCCGCAGGGCCGCCCGTCCGGCTATGTCCCGCCGCCGCGCACCCGGTCCCCGCCCGGTCGCTGACCATCCCCGCGCCCTCCCCGCCGGCCTCGCAGCAGAGCGCCGGCCCCCGGTCATGCGCGCCGCCCGGCCCGGCGCCCGGTCATGCCCGGCGGCACGATTTACTGGACCGCATCGCCGCCGGTAACCTCGCCCGAACAGCAGGAGGCGGTGATGGCTGGACGCGCATACCAGATGAGCTGGGGCCCCTATTTCGGCCAGGCCGAGGCGTCGGTCCACCTGTCCCGCTTCGCGGATGCGACCGTCGGCCGCGAGACCGGAATCCTCTTTTCCGACGGTCAGACCTGCATGGTGCTGCGCCAGCCGGTGCTCGACGCCGACGGGCTCGGCCATTCGATGATCGCGCGATGGATGCCGCCGCACCCGCCGGCGCCGACGCCCGGATTGATGCAGCGGATCGAGAACGTGTTCGAACGGGCGATGACGATGGAGGGCGAGGCCGCGATCGCCCGCGCCCAGGGCGAGATGGCGCTGGGACAGGCGCTCGCCCGCTTCCTCGGCAGCGAAACCGGCGAGCACGCGGTCGGCATGGCGTTCGACCTGCTCGGCCTGCTCGCGGCGGCGCTGCTGCTGTTCGTGCCCGGCGTGGGCGAGGCGGAAATCGGCGTTCTCGCGGCAAGTACCGGAAGCCTGGCCGGAACCGGCTCCCTGCTCGGCGCGATCGTCGACGGCAAGACCGAGGCCCACAAGTGGGGCCACAGCCCGGCGGCGGAGACGCTGTCGCTGCTGGCACTGGTGCTGGCCCTGCCGGACCTGCCGATCGGCGGGATGGCGACGCTGCGGGACCTGCGGAACGCCCCGCAGGCGCTCGATGAAATCGAGGCGGCGGGCAGCGAGGCCGCCGGCTTCACGGCGAAGCAGACGACCCGGCTGGCCAAGGCGGAACGGCTCGAGACCGACAATGCGGGCCTGCCCGCCTGGCGCGTGGCCAAGCGGGCGGACAAGGCCACCACGATCCGCGCCGATGCAGGCCGGCTGGCGAAACGGGCGGCGGACGCCAGCAACGAGGCGCATCGCCTCGCGTTGAAACTGGGCACCACGGCGATGGTCAATGCGCCGGCGAGCTTCGTCGGCGTGCCGGTCGTCGGTGGCTATTTCGCGCGGGACAACTGGCAGCACCCGGCCGAACCCTTCATCGCGGCCTGGCACGAGGCCGGCGCGATGCGGAACTGGGCGGCGCGGCTTCTCTCGCCCCGGGGGCACGCGGCTCGGGGACCGGGCGGCGGACTTCTGGGCATCCAGATGGGCGTCTCCAGCAAGAGCCGGGCAACGCGGCGGTGAACCGACCTCGTCCGCAGCCGCCATCCGGCAAGACCGCGCAGGCAGGACGGGCCCGGCCCTCGCGTGGCTTCAGACCGGAGAGCGCGTTCGGATTCGTCACCATCTCCGACGGCGCGCTGCTCGCCGGCATGATCGGCCAGGCGCTCGCGCACGCCGCCGGGCAGGCCGCGATCTTTGCCCCCTTCGTCCACGGCGAACTCCACGGCACCATGTTCGTGATCCCGACCTTCATGATCGGCGCCGCCCTCGGGCAGTCCTATGCGTATGTCTCGCAGCAGGTCACACTCTGGCTGCCGCTGGTGCGGATGCTGCTGCTGGCGCATCTGCCGCTGCTGGCGCTCGGGCTCCTCGACCTCGCCGTCTTCCCGCATGGCGCAGTCAACTTCCTGTTCCTCTCGGGGCCGATGGCGCTCCTGTCGACGGCCCTGCTGCCCTATATCTGGCGCGGCGCGCGACGCCATGCGACGGACACCGTCCCATCGCCCGAGGAACGCGCCCGCTCCCCCCGCGACAGGGCGGCCATCCTGGCCTGGCCGCTTTGCGCGGTCATCGTCTGGCTGGCGCTGGTGCCCATGCTGGCGATCCGGACCGCGACGAGCATCGACGATTTCGCCATGCTGGTGACCATCGGCGCCTGGTCCGTGCTCGTCCTGCCGGCCCTGGTCGTGCCGATCTACCAGATCCGGCAGCGCCGCCTGCGGCCGCGGCTGAACGCGGTGCTGTTCTCGGTGACCGGCGCGGCGCAGCTGGGGCTGACGGCGTTCTATGGCGCGATGGCCCTGCGGGTCTCGGCGCTGGGCTACACGTTCGGCGCCACCGCCGCGCTGATGCCGGTCATCCATGTGATCGCGCTGGTGCTCCTCGCCACCAGCCCCTTCGCCATCCTGCTGCTGCGCGCGGCCAGACCGGGATACCGCACCCTCCCGCCCTGACCCGAAAGGCGACACACCAGCCCGGCCAACATGCGTCCAGCGCATGGCAACATCCCCGATGCGGCATTGCAACTTCGCGCGAACCCACCGACATCACTCAGCAGTCGGTAATATAGGCGCCAGTTGGTGCTTTGAAGAATGATTGCACGAGACGTGGTTTGCGCTTGATGGCGGCGAGTTGGGCTTCGATTTTGTCCTGAAGCTTTTCGCCTTGGCGTACCGGCGTAGCAGCGCCGACAGGGGTCGGAAAATCGTGGCTGGCCTGTGCCCTCGGTCACACGGCATGTCGCGATGACAGGACCGTGCTCTATCAGCGCGCCCCCAAACTCTTCGCAGAACTCGCGGTCGCCGCCCTCAAACGAAAGTGTACGAAAAACGTGTGTTTTCCGTCATCGCGCGATCCCGGCCTCAGAACCGCGCTCTCCGCTCAAACCCGCAGAAAACCTCGATCCCAACCAGTCAACGTTCCCACTTTGTCCGCTTATGCTACAGCCTATGGCGTTTCGTTACTTCTGGCCAGACAGTCACCGATCCGGACGGAACATGGAAGTTTGGAGTTGATGGAGCGATCTCAGGGCCGAAATAATGAATAGCGATTGCGAGGCATCAATTGACGAATTCTCTTACGCTTGCACACAGCATTGACATTGCCCGGCATGAGCTGGAAGCAAGCGGCCGTGTCAGCCTGCCCAGGAGACGTGCAATCTGGCGCGCGATGTACCCTGATGTCGAAACCAAACACGGGTGCGACATCGGTCATCGCCGACTTGTTCTGCTGGATATTCTCACGGTCCAGCGCGTAATGCCGCTTTGGCACGCGGTGTTTCCCTCTGATGACTCGCCGGCTTCGATGCTGCGAATTGCTCTTGATATCGCCTTCGGGCGTTCGGATCCGATCCTGGCTGAAAAAACCCGAGACTCGTTATATGTAGATATCGTTGAGAACCGTATCTACGCAAAAGGTCAGGAGATGGCATTGTTTGTCGGCCATGCGGCGGCCAACACCATCACCACGGCTCTCTTCCAAGGCGTTCCGGACGAAAACGCCGATGTCGATGACGAGGATCTTGATCCGGAAAGCTTTGAGCCGAGCATGCTTGCAGCCGCAGCGGAGGCTGGTGGATTACCCTGGGCCGAAGCCACCAACCGGGAAAAAGAACGCGCTTTTTGGGACTGGTATCTGGGGACTGCCATTACCAGGGCCTATGAGATGACGGGTAATCCAGCTTAGTGTGCCTTCCCAGTCCGTAAAATTCATGAACGCACCAGAATTCCGCATTATGGAATTTCGCCGGAAGTCCCGGGGAAGTCGTCACATAGTCGCCGCACAGGCCGCCGGCGAACCCCAGAGTAACCCCGCTACAGAGACTGTCAAAGCACCCCGCCAGAAGCGGGCCATGGCGGCGCGAATACTTGGAGCGAGCGACTGGCGGCGATCACGAAACCGATGAGGCAACGAACCGACGCCAGGTGCGGCACGGCCTGCAAGCCGTAAACGCAAGGTCAACGGTGGTGGGCACAAAAAGAGAACGCTGACAACGGCCAGATCAGCGGGGAGCCAACATTCCGGGGAGCTAAACACAAGGAAAACCTTGGGTGAAATAGGTCTGATTGGCTGTCGTTTGTATCAAAATGAGAAATCCGGGGGGATGTTATACGAACCCCCAAGACGGCCCTGAAGGGGCCGTATCGATCTCACGGTAATGCCTCACTGCGGTCCCGTGCACCATGCCAGATGCGGAGGATTCGAACCAAATCGGCGTTCATGTCGATCTCGTAGACGATCAGATACGGCCACACGGCCACCAGTTCGCGGGTGCCGGCAACCAGGCCGAGGCGGCCCCGGTTGGGAAATGGCGCCAGGCTGTCGCCGGCGAGGACCAAAGAGCGCAAGAGATTCGCTGCCGCATGGGGGTTCAGAGGCTCGAGATAGGTGACGATGGAATCGCGGTCCGCCAAGGCGAGCGGATGCCATTCGACCCGCACGCTCAGTGACCGGAGATCTTCCGGTTCAGCCGTTCGATCTCACGCAGGAGATCGGCGCGCACCTGTTCATGCGGCACACCTGGACGAGGATCGGCACGCGCCTCGGCGATGGCGGCCTCGAGAAGCCTGCGCTCGGCCTCGAGCTCGGGATCAATCTGGGGGACTGTCTGGTTCATTCGGCGAACTCCAGGTGTAACTTCTGAGAGGCCAATCAGATCCTGCATCCATGTTGGTTGCACGCGCCAGAAGATTTGACTTCCTGACGACGGCCGGCTTCTCGGTGCACAGGAAACCGGTCGGTATTCAGTATCACCTATATCGTGTGCGGCGGGCAACCCGCCGATAGCGACAGCCGATGTCTGGAATAGGCGGTGATGTCCGGACAGTAACCTACCTGAACCACGACGAAGGCGCCGGCCGGACCCAGTGGGCGGGCGGCCATTTTTCCCCTGGGCTTTGGCTTCGCCTCGGATAGGCCGGACACCATGCCTTCTTTTCTGGCCTGGTTGATTTTGGCGTCGCTCAGGATCATGCCGGCTTCCAAGACCCCATGTCCGCCGCAGATAGCGCGTTCTTTAGCCAAGATTTCAATGCGATGTAACGCCTTCTTGTTGTGGCCGCAGATGCGTTTCCAAAGCTATGCTGCGTCGCACAAAATTCATGTTGAAGCCTCTCTTGGCTGAGCTATATCTCGTCCAACGGGGGTCATGCCCCGTTGGACGTTTCCTCCCTAAACTTGGCGGCCGCAATGGTCGCCATTTTTTTTGCGCCGATCCGATTGGCTGGAAGTGTCCGCAATGACCGAACGCCATCCTCTATCCGAAAAAAGTCCTTTTAGCCTGTCGTGGTCCGG
This sequence comes from Acidiphilium sp. 20-67-58, assembly GCF_002255515.1. NCBI lineage: Bacteria > Pseudomonadati > Pseudomonadota > Alphaproteobacteria > Acetobacterales > Acidocellaceae > Acidiphilium > Acidiphilium sp. 20-67-58. The sequence goes on from NZ_NCAS01000053.1 coordinate 15,237, forward strand.
CATTTCATCTATGGATATGGCCTGACGCACCGCGTGGATCGCCGGATAGGCCTCGGAGGACAGATTGTCGCTGGCCGGGATAGAAGCGGGCTTTTAGTTGGCAGATCCTCATGATTTACCGCCCTGCCGTTGCACGCCGTGCCTGCCGCTCCTGCTCGGGCTGTTCGGCTCGTTCCGCCCGCCGGATTTCCGCGCCGCTCTCAGCGGCCCGCTGCCAGTAACCCCGCGCCTGCTCACCCGTCTGGCTGTCAGCCTGGCCAGTGATCTGCCCTGCCTTCTGCTCGGCTCGCAGC
>NZ_NCAS01000089.1:0-2020 GCF_002255515.1 Acidiphilium sp. 20-67-58
AGCCAGAAAAGTTCCGCCATGTTCCAAGTCCTCCGAACAGACTTGAATCAGACGCCCCGTAGTCATGGCAATAGGTACAGAACCTAGAGCATCATCCGACCAGTTGGAATCATCTGATCGGATAAAGATACTCTAATTATCAATGTGATAGAGCACGACATCCGATCCGTCAGCATCGGAACGTGCTCTAGCGGAGCGACACGATTCGCAGGCAGCCAAGCCGCCGGCAATCAACAGGGAATACCCAGGGCCTCCAGGGTCGAACGGCTTTCGCGGAGAAAACTCTCCATCCCGGTCGCCAGGGCCACGCACATCTCAGGCCTGTCGCCCATCGCCTCCGCCGCCCAGCGTTCGATGGTGTCACGATCGGGCGGTGGCAGGATCGTCCCTTCGGCCGCCGTTTCCCGCCGCTCCTGTTGACGCAACACCGCGAGCGCTCCAGCCGCCGGCAGGTTGAACCCCCCGCCCTGTGCCGGCACCGCGAAAGCGACAGTTTCAGTCATCGCGGTGCCTGCCACCTGGGTGGCAAACATCATGCCATTCAGTGCCCGCGCGGATGCAGTCATCGGCCGGCCGGGCGCGGGAAGGAGCACAGCCTGTCCGGTTCCCACCAGCAGGGCGACGAGTTCGGCGGGATTGTCGGATGCCGGCGAGGCGCCGTTCGGTCGGGCCAGGCTCAAGAGTTCCTCGACCGACGCGCCCCCTTGCGCGAGACGAGCAAAGACCGGCTCGTAGAATGCCGGGTTCATGGATAGTTCGCCCGTCGGCGAGGGGATGCCGAGGCGACGTTGGGAATATGGCAGGGCAAGGCCGAGCGTCAGGCCGCGCAAGATGCTGTCGCGTGGGACCATCGCGACCCGTCTTCCGCCACGAACATAAATATCATGACGCAACGGCCGGCCGAGAGTGACATCCTTGATGAGTTCGGTCATCGCCGAATCGCCGAATTGCCGGGCGACTTCCAGCGCTGCCGGAGGTAGCGTCACCTCGGCGATACTATCCAGGATACGGGAGGACCCGACATAGCTCAGCCCGACATCCGAGAATGCCGCCGCAACGTCAGCGTGGAAGCAGGGGCGCCAGTCGGCATTCATGAACTCATGGGCCAGATACGCCGCAGGCTTGTCTGCCAGCATCTGCAGCATGGCACGCGTCCGCTCATCCGTTGCCTCGCCAAGCGGGCCGAAAAGATGGCGAACAACCCCGAAACCGCGTTCGACCTGGCGGTCCGCCCGATCGGCAAGCCTCAGTCCCGCTTCCCGCACCAGGCGCTGCAGTCCGACCACGCCGCCCCAGCCGGGAAGCAGATTGTAGCTGACATGGCACAAACCGCCGGGCACCAGCCGACGCTCAAGCAAACGCAGGATGCCGGCGCGGACAGCATCGCTGACCCAGGTCCAGACGCCATGAAGGCTGACCGCATCGACAGCGGGAAGGTCCGTATCATCGAAATCGGCGAGGTCTGCCTCGATGAACCGGCAATTCCGAATTCCGGCCCGCGCCGCCATTTCACGCGCGTCAGCAACATGCGCGCGATTGAAATCGATGCCGGTTACGGTCCAGCCAGGGTTGGCAACGGCCATGACCAGCGCCGTGAAACCACGGCCGGAGCCGATATCGAGGAAATGAAACGGTTCGTCCGGACCCGGCATGCGTGCATCCTGGCCCGTCAGAAGCGCCACGAGCGCCGTCAGCCGCGGAGACTGCTCGACGTAATAGCCGCTGGAATAGGTGATGTCGGTCACATATCCGTTACTCAGATTCATGCTCCCGAATCGCTTTTTGTAACCGCAATCATAATATCTACATCCTTCATCCAGACATGAAACGCTATCCAAACCAGAAACAGGCAGCAATATTTTTGCCTGAGCCGCACCACGACATATCCGCTGCCAAGAACTGTTCCCGCCCAACGATGATAGGGCTATGGCTGAAAATAGGTGATGAGGTTTGAGAAGGCGGCGTATCGTGGCGGGTGTCCAAGCCTGCCAGAACCTCCCTGAGGAGCGATACGCCTATG
>NZ_NCAS01000090.1:0-3931 GCF_002255515.1 Acidiphilium sp. 20-67-58
TGGCTGGTAGCCAACTATAGTTGGCTACCAGCCAACTATTCGTCAAGCAATTTCAGCCGCAATCCGGCAGGAAACCTAGGTTTTTTCCGAAAATCGTCCGGCGGTATCCTTATCCTAAGAAGATTTAGAAGAAAGAAGCGGAAAATCGCGGTGCGATTTGCCCATGATTGGCGGCCCTGACGGGCCGCACTGGTGGGGTTGTCAGGGGCCTCAGAAAGCCGCCTGAGATGGCTGTCAGGCCAGCAAGTGGCTCAGGGGGACGATGCGGGGAGGTCCGGGGCTTACTCGACCGTCTGGGGCGGCTCAGAAGGCGGCTGGTTGACGCCAAGGGGGTCAGGAGAGGGGGAAGGGACCAACCAGCCCTCAAACGCCTTCTGATCCTGTTCACGGACCATCCGAGCCATGAGAGCGGTGATCACCTTGGAGAAGCGATCATCCTTCCCGGCGGCATCGATGAGCAGCCCGCCGAGGATGACCTTGCGGCGCGTGTCCAGCCTGCGGGCCTGCTGGCTCGCCCGCGCTTCCAGATCGGCCAGCCTCGCCTTGGCCTGCGCAGCCCGCTTCCGGGCCGCCTCAATCTTGGCTTCGAGATCACTGGCCATCAGTAACCGACCCCTTTGCTATTCAGCGGCAAATGTGTAGGGGCGAACATATTCTCCCCATTAAATTTGACCGGCGGTGCAGCTAATTCGGATTCAGACCATGCGACAGTAGCCGCGTGGCAGTTCGCATTACCAGCCGATACGCTTTTACACTTTTTAAGTGTCTTCTGTAGCGCATGCGGATGTTTTTTGAACCACGCGACTGAGTGTGGGTGTGAGCAACCGGAGAGGCTGGCAGCGAGGATAAGACCGGCGGCAATTCTTCGCATTCTGATCTCCTTTGGCGTGAAACCTTGTGGCAGTGTAGCGGGGTTGACGATGTAGGTCGATGGATGTGACACTTCGAACGGTAGTGAGAAGTGCGCACTTATGCAAAGTCTTCGACTTTGCGCGCGGCCCCTCGCCGGGGCAGGCAAGAAAGGAAGCGTTGGCGGCTGTGGCGATCTATCATCTCTCGGTCAAGACGGTGAGCCGTTCGAGCGGTCGCAGCGCGGTTGCCGCTGCTGCCTACCGCTCCGGCATTCGTCTTGCCTGTGAGCGCGATGGCCGGACGCACGATTACACACGCAAACGTGGCGTTGTGGAATCGTTCATCGTCGCGCCCGCCGGTGCCGAGGCGTGGGCCTCGGACCGCTCGGCCCTGTGGAACCGGGCCGAAGCTGCGGAGACGCGGAAGAACAGCACGGTGGCGCGTGAATACGAGCTTGCCCTACCCGCCGAGCTTCCCGAGGGGGAGCGTGTGGCGCTGGCCCGGCGGTTCGCGGAGACCGTGGTTGAGCGGTTTGGCGTGGTTGCGGACGTGGCGTTGCATGAGCCGTACAGAGAGGGCGACGAGCGGAACTGGCACGCGCACATCCTGACCACGACACGGGCGGCGAACGAGAACGGGCTAGGGGGCAAGACGCGCCAGCTCGATGACCGGGCGACCGGCCCGGCGTTGGTAGAGGGGCTGCGGGAAGTCTGGGCCGAGCAGGTCAACGCGGCCCTGGAACGGGCGCAGGTGGAAGAAAGGGTGGATCACCGCAGCTTTGCCAGGCGTGGGCTTGAGCAAGCTCCCACGGTCCATCTGGGGCCTGCTGCGAGCGCGCTGGAGCGGCGCGGGGTTCAGACTGGTGTTGGTGATGTGAACCGGGCTGTAGTGGCCTCTGAAGAGGCACGAGAGGCGGTTCGACAGGCCGATGCCGAGGTGATCGACCTTGAACGCGAGCGCTGGCGACGCATGCCGCTAAACGCGCTCCAATGGGAGGTGAACACGCTACTGCCCGACCGGGAGGCGGCGAAGGCTGGGGCGTTGATGGCGGACCCGGCGTATCGTGAGGCGGAAAAAGCGGCTGAAACCGCCAGGGCTGGGGAGGCGAAGGCGCGGCTGGACCTGCTTGAGGCCACCGAGAGGTCAAATGGCTCTGAAGGACGATGGGGCGCGATCAGGGGCTTATTCAGCCGCTTGGGAGGTCTGATGTTCTGGCGGCAGGACAAAGAGGTTTCGGAAAACCCTGAGTCGAAGCGGATTCAGACCCAGATCGCCGAATGGACAGAGTTGGCCGCTGAACGGCAGGGCGTCCTGGACAGAGCGGAGAAACTGCACACCGAAGCCAGGTTGACCGTGGGCACGCTGTATAGCCGGATCGCGGGGCAGGTTGATGAGGCTTTAGCGCCTGAATACCGGCGGTATAGCGCGGCTCAATCCGTGCTCGATGAGCGGATCGAAGAGGACCGCCGCCGTGCCGCCGAAGCCGAGGCTGAGCGCCGCGCCGAGGAGATACGGCGGAGGGTTGATGCCGAGATCGAACGCGAACGCCGCGAGGCGGTCGAGCAGCGGCGGCAGGCTGAAATATTGGAAATCCGACAGATTGTCCGAGGGCTGGCGTCGATCAGGCCAACTGAAGAGGGCATCTTTCGGGTCAGGTTCGCAGACCTGCCACCAGAGGAACTAAAGCGGCAGCAAGACTTGCTGGAACGCTACCCTGAGGAGCGCAAAAGTGCGCTCAAGGCCGAAGTGTTCGAGCGTGAATTGCAGGCTAGTCGGGAGAAAGACCGAGGGTTCGATATGATGGACTAAGCCTCACGGAACGGTACTCAGTAGAAAAATACCTTCACGAAAATGACCGCCGATAAGGCCAAGGCGATCGCCGTCATCCAGATGATGACACGCATTTTGTCCATAAGGGACTGAACATCAACTTCCGATTTTGGCCGACGAAATGGGGATGGAACCTTAGACTTCCGGCCAGAAATCATCAGCCATCACCTGCTCGAAGGACCAAGGGCAAGTGGCAGGAAAGGTAGCTTTGGGCAGACCTGTTTCCGCATACGCTTCGCCTCGCGCGTCGATGTAAGCGTCGGCAAAAGCCTCTGGCAGCTTTGATTTCAGGCTGGGGTTGTCGGCCAGGTGGCGCGTGATCGCACGCCGTTGAGTGCCGATTGTGACCTCCCATGAAGCCCCGCGCCGGGCGGGCTGGTGCTGCCACTTGAGCAGGTGTGCGAGCAGGACCGTAAAGCGGTTTACAAGTTCGCGCTTCTCGGTTTTGCCCATGCTCTCGATTTCCTCGGCGATGTGTTCAATGTCGGCCTGCCCTAACTTCCCGGCGCGCAGAAGCCCGGCCTGTTCATTCGCCCAGGCGTAGAAATCTTGATCGTAGAGATTGGCGCTCATGCTGGGTCACTGCGATGACTTTGGTACGGCCCCGCTTAGTCCGAGATATCGCGCCGACCTTTTCGAGGAGAACGAGAGTTCTAGTCATGTCAGCCTTATCAACCCCCCGCATCTCTGCGAGATCGGCAGCGATTTTTGTGCACGCATAGCCCTGCCATTCGAGGTGCCGGGTGATGAGTAGAAGGGTCGCAAGGGCAGCGTCACGCTCTGCCGGGGTGGCGTTCGTTGCCATCAGGCGGGCCTGCACGGCGTCGATGTACTGGTGTCCAAGGCTCACGTTACCGCCTCCAAAGAAGTCAAACTCTAGCTGAACTGGGCGTTCGGCCATAGCTTTTAAGCCATGGCCGAGCAGCCTTGCTTGTGCTGCGCGGGCTGGATCGCGCTCGCCAAGCGCCGCCTGGTCAACGAGCAGAGCGGCCTGACCGTAGGTTCCTCGTCGGCGAAGCTGGCGTGCGGTCAGATCCTCGACCGGCGCGGCCGGGCGTGAGCGTGCCTGCTGACCGGCCAAAACCTCGGCCAAAGTTCGGGAAGGAGCACCTGCTCGCCGGTTGGCCTCCTGCACGTTCTGGGCGAGGCGGATATCGTCGTTCGAGTATCCCCGGCGACGCAGTTCGGCAGTGGTTATAGCCATGGGCGCGACTCCTGATAGTTGGCTGGTAGCCAACTATAGTTGGCT
>NZ_NCAS01000091.1:0-1943 GCF_002255515.1 Acidiphilium sp. 20-67-58
AGGGTGTGTCCGTCAGCCCTGGAACGGGCGGGATCATCGGCGCGGCGCCGGTCGCGATGAGGATGCGATCTGGCGTCAGGCGCGTCACCTCGCCGGTCCGGGCGGTAATTGCGAGTGTACGCGCATCCTCGAAGCGCGCGTCGCCACGCAGCAGCGCGATCCCGGGGTTGTCGTCGATGATCTTCTGGTACTTGGCGCCGCGCAGTTCCTCGACCCGGCCGCGCAGTTGGGCGAGCAAGGCCCCCCGGTCCACGGCCTCCTCGCTGTGCGCGATACCCGCGAATGGGTGGTGCCCGCGCTCATGCCGGATCTCGGCCGCACGCAAGGTGATCTTCGATGGCACGCAGCCGACATTGACGCAGGTGCCGCCGATCACCTCGCCCCGTTCGATCATGGTCACGCGGGCGCCGGCTTCGGCGGCGCGGATCGCCGCCGCGAAGGCCGCGCCGCCACTGCCGATGATGGCGATATGCAATCCCCCGTGCGGGATCGCAGCGCCGCGCGTGCCGTCACCGGCCAGCGTCTCCAGCCCATAGCCGTGTGGTGCCAGCACGGCTCTCAGCGCCGCGAGATCAAGGCCATCGGCGCCGTCGATCTGCGCGGTGCCGCGATCATAAGCAACCTTTGCCTGGACGCCCGGGAAGCCGTTGAGGGTCTTCTCGACCGTGCGGGCGCAGTGCTCGCAAGTCATGCCAGTTACGCGCAGGGTATGAGATGTCATGCCAAGTCTCCGGTTGCGGCGATTCGAGTGAAGTCAAAGGTCTCAAATGGCATTTGGGCTTTGCCGGTGGCTGAGTGATGGAGTGGCAGACGACGGCCCAGGATCGCCCCCGTGAATCATGTCGTCGCTATTCCCGGGGCGGGCGGGCGTGGGATTCGAATTTGACCTGCCGCTCATGCCCAGCACGCAGAGTCCGAGGCCGCATGTGGCAGCGCAGGGCAGGACCGCCAGGATGACGGGCGCGAAACCGGCGGCCACCAGCCAGCCCCAACCGCCGACGGCGAGACCACCGCCAGCGGCGAGCGCAAGGCCGCCGATGATCGCCACGCGGCTGGTCAGTAGACGCCGCCGGCCGGGCCGGCGTTCGGAACCCGGATGATCACAACATGCCCGCATGGCCGCAAACTCCTTCAAGTCCATCTGACGATGGTCTATAGGTCCTGGAGTAACTCCAGGATCAAGAGGTATGTTTTGAGCAGTGTAACGGACCGTCAGAAGCGTCCTTCCCCCACTTGGAACGATGGCCCATCGGTGCCGATCGGCACGGTTGCGCGGCGAGCCGGCTGCGGCATCGACACAATCCGCTTCTATGAGAAGATCGGCGTTCTTCAGCGGCCACGGCGCACCGAGAGCGGCCGCCGGATCTATGGCGCCGCCGAAATCGCGCGCCTCACCTTCATCTGCCGTGCCCGGGAACTCGGCTTCTCTCTCGACGAGGTACGCGGCCTTCTCAGCCTGGCCGAAAGAGATGAACGCCACTGTGAGGACGTGAAACAAGCTGCTATCCGCCATCGTCAGGACGTGCGCCGCAAGATCGCCGACCTGCGGGCGGTCGAGGTCACTCTGGGAACCCTCATTCGGCAATGCGAAGCAGGCGGGCCGGCGGAATGCCCCTTGATCGAAGCGCTATCTCAACCGAAAGCGGCAGCGCCCGCGCCTTGAAGCGTCGCCGTTTAAAACACCACCGGATGATCCGTCGATAATCTCAAACTAGGCCAGATCAGAGCGATGCTGAGCAACGATGCGCGACACCGTCGGTGCACTGATATTGTAAAGCCGAGCCATCTCGGCCCCGGACTTGCGGCCAGTGATGACGCTCTCGGCGATCTCGCGGCGTTTGGCGGCATCGAGCTTCTTGCGACGCCCACCGATGCGACCTTCGGCGCGGGCGGCTGCAAGGCCGGCGGAGGTCCGTTCCCGGATCATGGCACGCTCGAACTCG
>NZ_NCAS01000003.1:0-118252 GCF_002255515.1 Acidiphilium sp. 20-67-58
GTGATGCCATCAACGCCGTCCTCGCCGGCGCCGGCCACAACCTCCGCCTCCTCCGCAGATGGCTGATCAGGCTTCTTTGTGCCCTCGTCGCATGGCTCTATGCCCCAAACCGCTCACCAAGCCTCGGCTTCGCCCACCGCCAAATCACATAGTTCACAGACGACGACCTACGGAACGCCCCTGCTGCCCCGCCAGCGTGTCAGGGACGTGCTGGACATCTGCGAAGCCATCCATCTCGATCTCCTGGTCCAGCGCCTCGATGCCCGGCTGGTGCATTTCGACCCCGACCGCACCGTCTCGATCGCCCATGTCGATGCGATGAACACCGATGATTTCGAAAAATTCCTCGCCGCCCTGTTCAGGATCGCCGGCTTCGAAATCGATGAAACCCGGCCCGGCGGCGATCGCGGCAGCGTGATGTTCGGCACCCAGTTCGGCAAACGCGTCGTCATCCACGCGATCAGCGAGTCCGGCAGCGTCGCCGCCGCCGCCGTGCAGGACGCGATCTCCGCCCGCAACGTCTACGCCTGCGACGACGCCATCGTCGTCACCAACGCCTACTTCACCAGATCCGCAACCGACCTCGCCAACGCCGCCGGCATCGCCTTGATCGACCGCGTCGAATTGCAGAACTATCTCGACGAATACAATCTCCGCATCACCGAGGCCTATCAGGAAGTGGCAAACCCCGCCCTCGCCTGAAGCAGGGCCCGCCCTGTCAACCACCTTCCCGCCCGCGCATGCTCCTTGCCCACCCCCCGCCGATCGTGCTTGTTAGAAAAAATGACAACCGAAGCCGCACCGCAGGGCTTTCTGCTCCGCTTTGTCGGCTTCATCGCCGCACTCTGCGCCTGCGTCGCCGCCGAGGGCATGCGCTGCCGCCGCGGCGGCCCGGTCACCGTTCTCGCCTGGTCCCGCCTGCGCCGCCTCTGCGCCCGCTTCGAATCCCTCGCCGCCAGGCCGCCCGCGCCGCCGCGCCATCGCGCCCGCCGTCCAGGCCGCGCCGCCGCGCGCTCACCTCTGCCACGCGCCGCCGCGCGCTCGCCCCTGCCGCGCGATTTCGGCTGGCTGCGGCAAACCTTTCCCGCCGCCGCCGCCCTCGCGCCGCAGCTCCGCGCCCTGCTCGATACGCCGGACATGCAGGGCTTCATCGCCGCAACCCCCACCGCCGGCCGCATCCTCCGCCCGCTCTGCCACACGCTCGGCCTTCGCCTGCCGCCCATCCTCGCCCTGCCGCCCCGCGAGCGGAAACCACGGCCCAAACCCGTGCCCGATCCCGCGCCGAAATCCGTAGCCGATCCCGCGCCCGATCCCGCTTCGGCGGCGACCTACACCCGCATGAACCTGGCCGCCCCGCACCAGGCGCCTGCGCCCGGCGGCAAGCCAGTCACCCCCTGGCCCCGCCCGCCGGACCGCCGCTTCATCCCCCCACACCGCCTCCGCACCTGACGAGCCGGCGCCCCCCGCGCCCGGCCGCACACCCATGCCCGATTCAAGCGTTTGACCCGGCCGCGCGCCAATCCTAAACGCAACGCATGACACAGTCCGAAGCCGATACCCCCACGAGCTGGCCCTTCCGCGAAGCCGAACGCGTCGTCCACCGCCTGCACAAATCGGGGAAATCCACGGCCCTGTTCGAAACCGGCTACGGCCCGTCCGGCCTGCCGCATATCGGCACCTTCATGGAGGTCGCCCGCACCTCCTGGATCAGGCTCGCCTTCACCAGACTCACCTGCCTGCCCTCGAAGCTGCTCGCCTTCTCCGATGACATGGACGCCTTGCGCAAAGTCCCCGGCAATGTTCCGCAGCAGGACATGCTGCGCGAATTCATCGGCCAGCCGCTCACCCGCGTGCCCGACCCCTTCGGCACCCATCCGAGCTTCGGCGCCCACAACAACGCCCGGCTGCAAGCCTTCCTCGACTCCTTCGGCTTCGAATACGAATTCGCCTCCTCCACCGAATACTACACCTCCGGCCGCTTCAACGACGCGCTGCGCGCCGTCGCCGCGAAGCACGATGTCATCCGCGACATCATCCGCCCGACCCTCGGCCCCGAGCGCCGCGCCACCTATTCGCCCATCCTGCCGCTGCACCCGCGCACCGGCCAGGTCATGCAGGTCGCGATCGACGAGGTCGATGTCGATGCCGCAACCGTCACCTGGCGCGATCCGGAAACCGGCATCCTCCACGAAACCTCGATCCTCGATGGCGGCGCCAAGCTGCAATGGAAGGCGGACTGGGCGATGCGCTGGTTCGCCCTCGGGGTGGACTACGAAATGTCCGGCAAGGACCTGATCGATTCCGTCCGTCTCTCCAGCGCCATCGTCCGCGCCCTCGGCGGCGAGCCGCCCGAAAGCTTCACCTACGAGCTGTTCCTCGACGAGCACGGCCAGAAGATCAGCAAGTCGAAGGGTAACGGCCTCTCGGTCGAGCAATGGCTGACCTACGCCCCGGCCGAAAGCCTCGGCCAGTTCATGTTCGCTTCGCCCCAGCGTGCCAAGCGCCTGTATTTCGACGTCATCCCCCGCGCCACCGACGAATACCTGACCCACCAGGACAATCTGCGCGAAGGCAAGGGCAGGGCGGAGGACAATCCCGCCTGGTTCATCCATGGCGGCGACATCCCCACCGCGTCGAGCAGCCCGATCCCCTTCGCCATGCTGCTCAACCTCGCCTCGGTGGTGAACGCCGAAACCCCCGACCTGCTCTGGGGCTTCATCCGCGCCTACCGGCCCGAGGCAACGCCGGACACCGCCCCCTTCCTCGCCCGGCTGGTCGATTTCGCGGTCCGCTACTATCAGGATTTCATCAAGCCGGCGAAGCAATACCGCCCCCCCACCGAGCTGGAGCGCGCCGCCCTGCTCGACCTCGCGGATGCTCTGAAAACCATCCCCGATGATGCCGACGCCGAAGCCCTGCAGAACCTGCTCTACGACATCGGCAAGCGCCACCCCTTCGCCAGCCTGCGCGAATGGTTCGGCTGCCTCTACCAGGTCCTGCTCGGCCAGACCGAGGGCCCGCGTTTCGGCGGCTTCATCGCCCTGTACGGCATCGCCCCCACGATCGGCCTGATCGAACAGGGCCTCGCCCTCTCCTGATCGCGGGCCTGATCACGGGCCTGATCGCGGGCGCCGTTCAGGTCAGCGCATCAGCCGCTCGATCGTCGGCTGCAACGCGGCGGCGATCCGGCGCATGCCCTCGGCATCCGGGTGCAGCGCGGGCTCGGGGGGGTGCATCCGCGGATCGACATAGAGTGCCGGGTCGGGGCGGCCATCGGTCTCCAGCACATGCCCGACATCGCGGAACGTCACGAGCGAGCTTTCGGCATAGTGGCGGGCGAGAGCCGCGTTGATTGTCCGGGTCTGCGCGCTGATCCACGCCGAGCGGATCGAGGGCAGGATGCCGAGCAGCAGCACATGCGCGCGGGGAACATGGCGGTGCAGATCATCCACCACCGCCTCGATTCCCGGCACCGTCTGCCCGGCGCCCCAATGGGTGCGGCCGAGATTGTTGGCGCCGATCAGCAGCACGACGAGTCTCGGATGCAGGCCGGCGAACTCGCCATGGTCGATCCGCCAGATCACGCTCGCCGTGGTGTCGCCGATCAGGCCGAAATTCAGCGCGTCGTAACGCCCGTAATAATGGCGCCAGATCGGCAGGATCTGCTGGTAGGGGTGCTTCCCCTCGCGATGCCAGTATTCGGTGATCGAATCGCCGAGCCAGACCAGCCGCGCATTGGGATGCGCGCGCGCCTCCTGCTTCGTGTGCTCGAAGCGCTGCCGCCACCAGGGCAGGTCCATCCGCCCGATCGGCGCGGCGGCAAGATTGACATGCGCCTGGGCGGTGAGCGGAACAAGCAATGCCAGCAGCAGGCAGAGGCGAAGGATCATGCGGACCTCGATGGATCGTGGCGCCCGAAGACGCGAGGATAGAAGAACAGATACGCCCCCTGGAACAGCCCGGCGAGCAGGAAGGGTGCGGCGAGGGCGCCGGACTCGAACAGCACGCCGGCCAGCGCCGGGGCGACGCCGCGCGGGATGAGCACCGAGATCGTGTTGACGCTGGCGGCAAGCCCCCGCCGCTCGCTGCGCACAATGCCGAGGGCGACCGCCTGGCGCGCCCCGGCCGTGCCGCGGTTGAAGGCCGAGCGCAGGGCGTAGATGACCAGTGCCACGCCGAAGCTCGGCGCGAAGGGCAGGGCGAACAGGCTGACCAGCCCGATCCCGCGCATCAGCACCACCGCCCGCACCGTGCCGATAAGCCGGGTCAGCCGCCCGGTGGTCAGCGCCGCGATCCCGGCCGTGGCGAAGGCGATCGCGAGCGCGGGGCCGATGGCGGCAGCCCCTGCATGGAAGCGGGCGGCGAACCACCAGGAGATGAACGGGCCGGACAGGCCGATCCCGGTGCCGTTGAGAACATTGAGCCCGGCGAGTTTCCACAGCAGGCTGTTCTCCGCCTTCGAGACGGCCTCGTGCCCCTCGGCCCGGGCGGCTTCAGGCAGGCGTGGCGGATCGGGGGTGAGGGCGAGCAGCAGGGTTGCGATCAGCGAGGCCGCGAGCGGCAGGGCGAACATCGGCCGCGCCGCGCCGATCAGCCCAGCCAGCACGGCGCCGATGGCCATGCCGAAAAACCCGATCGCGGTGTTGAGCGACAGCACCGTGCCGAACTCCCGCTTCTCGATCAGGCCGGACAGCCAGGATTGTTCCGCCGGCGCAAAGGGGCCGGCGGCGCCGTTCGCACCCCGGCCGAAGCCGCCGATCACCGCGGCGAAGGCGAGCGGCAGCGTCGCCTGGGTCAACAGGCCGATCAGCGATGCAATCACCGAGATCGCCTCGTAGACGAGGACGAAGCGCTTGCGGCCGAAGCGGTCGCTGGCGGGGCCGACCAGCGTCGTCACCGCAACGGCGAACAGGATCGACAGGGCGAAGACAACGCCGAGCAGCGTGGCACTCCAGCCGAGCCTGGTCACATAAAGCGCGAAATCGACCACCAGCGCGCCCTGGGCGATGCTGCGCGCCCCGCGCGCGCCCATCAGGCGGGCGATGTCGGGGCGCGCCGTTGCCATCAGATGCCGGCCGGGATCAGGATCAGGCTCAGCCCGCCGAGAACGGCGCAGTAGATGGCGAAGGGGCCGAGCGCCCAGCGGTCGTGATCGCGGAAATAGCGCATCAGGAAGGCGGTCGAGAGATACGCCACCACCCCGGCGACGATGGCGGCGATCACGGCGGTGCCGAACATGCCCCGCGCGGCGGCGGCGTGGTGCAGCAGATGCGGCACCTCGACCACGGCGGCGCCGGCGATCACCGGGGTCGCCATCAGGAAGGCGAAGCGGGCGGCGGCCTCGTGGTCGAGCCCGCGGGTCAGGCCGCCCACGATCGCCGAGCCCGAGCGCGACAGGCCGGGCAGGAAGGCGAGGCACTGGAACAGGCCGATGATCATGGCGTCGCGCAGCGTCATCTGGCCGATGCCGAACCCGTTCCCGGTGCGGCGTCGACGCAGCTTTTCGCCGATCACCAGCACCGCGCCGTTGGCGATGAGGAAGGCGGCGGCGATTTCGGGACTGGCGAAGAGATGCTGGATCGGCTTTTTCAGCGCGAAGCCGATGATCACGGCGGGCAGCGTGGCAACGACGAGGCGCAGCAGCAGGCCGCGCTGGGCATCGACCTCGCCGGGGTCGCCGCGGCCGAGCAGGCCGGTGAACATCGCCCACCATTCACGCCAGAAATAGAGCAGCAGCGCCGTCGCGGTGCCGACATGCAGAAGCACCACGAAGGGCAGGAAGGACGGTGCGGCCTGGTCGATCCGCCAGTGCAGCAGGGTGGGGACGATCACGACATGGCCAAGGCTGGAGACGGGAAAGAGTTCCGTGGCGCCTTGCAGGAAGGCGAACAGGATTGCGGTCAGCAGGGTCATGGCGGCTCCGGCGGTTGAGGGTGCGGCTTCCTTGGCAAACAAGTGGCGCAAAGGCAACGCGGCCGGGTGGCGGCCGCCAACCCGGCGCCGCCCTGCTTGCCATTCCTTCATCCGCCGCACATAGTTCCGTCATTATCCGGAGCCGTTTTTCGCGGTCTGACGTGAGCGTGCCGGCGCCGCATTGCTGAATTTGGAAACCACCATTGTCGATCTCTCCGCTGCGGATGTTTCAGCCCCTGTGCCGTCTGGTCTCTGCGCTCGCCCGGCCGCGAAGACTGGTTGCGCTGTTCCTCTGTTTCGGATTGGCGACCGGCACGGAACTCGCGTTCCTCGTGCCGATCGGCCAGGTGGCCGACGAGCCGTGTCAGATGGCGCGGGCCGATGGGTTGCTCTATGGCCAGCTTCTCGGCCATCGGGTGATAGATCCCCTCCAGCACCATGTCTCTTCCGCGGTGACCAACAACGCCGCCGTCGTCCGTATTTGGCAGCTGATGCTGGAGAACGGGGAAGGCAACAAGCGGGTCTCGCAGGCGCAGATGGCACACGCGCGGGCGGTAAGGTGGTCCGGTCGCACGACGCTCATGGATTGTCCGAACACCGTTGCGTATTTTCCGGCGCTGTTCCTGCCGGCGACGATCGGGCTCGGCGCCGGTTGGCTCGCCGGCCTGTCGCCCTGGCGGACGGTGCTGCTCGGCCGGGTCCTGATGCTGGCGGCGTTTCTTGCCATGGGGGCGGCGGCGCTGGCGCTGGCGCGCTGGGGGCATGCCCTGCTGTTCGCGATGCTGATGCTGCCGATGACGGTGTCGCTCGCCGCCTCGTTCAACGTCGATGGCCAGATGATCGGCGCGGCCGCGCTCGCGGCGGCGCTGCTGACAAGCGATCCCGAGCGTGAGCCCGCCCGGCGCTGGCTCGCCGCCGCGCTGCTCGTGCTGATGATCATGACCAAGCCGCCCTACATGCCGCTGCTGTTCATCGGCCTGCTGCCGCTGGCGCAGCCGCGCTGGCGCGCCGTTCTGGCCCGGCTGTCACTGCTGGCGGTGCCGTCGCTGGTCTGGCTCGGCGTGGCGCATCATGTCTCGGCGGCGCCCATCTATCACGTCGCCCCCTACCATCCGGGGCCGCTCTGGCCCGGCCGGCACGACCTGTGGCTGACCACGATCGATCCGGCCGCCGGCCTGCGCAGCCTGATCGCGCATCCGCTTGCGGTGGTCCTGCTGCCCCTCCACGCCCTCGCCGCCAACGCGCCGCTTTACCTGCGCGAGGCGATCGGCACACTCGGCTGGCTCTCGGTCATACTGCCCCGATGGGACTATCAGGGCTGGAGCCTCGCCCTGCTCGTGGCACTCCTCGGCACGATGCTGGCCGGCCCCGCCGACCGTCGCTCGGCGGGCGATGCCGGGTTCGCGGCGCTGCTGGTGCTGGGCGGCGTGCTGGCGATGATGCTCGCGGTCTATCTGAGCTGGACCTATACCGGGTACGACCGGATCGACGGCATCCAGGGGCGCTATTTCCTGGTGATCCTGCCGTTTCTGCTTTTCCTGCGGCCCGGACCGGGCTGGAGACCGGGCACGGTGGCTTCGCGTCAGGCGATCGAGACGCTGGCCGCGCTGCCGGCGGCGGTGATGGCGCTGGCCAATCTCGCCGTGTTGCCGCAGATCCTGGCCCGGATCTTTTACTGAGCCGTGCAGGCACCGTTTGCCGCGGCGCCGGTTTGCCGATAAAAGGAAATCACTCGCGTTATGGTTGTGATGGCGCCGGCCTCTGCGCGGCGCGCGCGGTCGCACGGCGCATGGCGCATGGCGCATGGCGCATGGCGCAGGAAAGGGACATGTCGTGTCGGCACAGGCAAGCCCGGTCACGGTTTCGGTCGTCGTGCCGTTTCACAACGAGGCCGGCAATGTGGCGCCGCTCTACGAGCGGCTCGCCACCGTGCTCGATGGCAGCGGCGAGAGCTGGGAGCTGGTCTGCGTCAATGACGGCAGCCGGGATGCGACGCTCGCTGCCCTGCTCGGCCTCGCCGCGCGCGATGCGCGGGTGCGGGTGATCGACCTGTCGCGCAATTTCGGCAAGGAGGCGGCGCTGACCGCCGGGCTCGACCATGCGCGCGGCGCGGTGGCGGTTCCGCTCGACGCCGATTTGCAGGACCCGCCCGAGGCGATTCCCGCGCTGCTGGCGAAATGGCGCGAGGGTTATGACGTGGTCAACGCCACGCGGGTCTCGCGCGAGGGCGACGGCGCGGTGAAGCGGTGGACCGCGCACATGTTCTACCGGGTGATGAACCGGCTGAGCGATGTGCCGATCCCGCGCGATACCGGGGATTTCCGGCTGATCGCCCGGCCGGCGCTGGAGGCGCTGAAGCGGCTGCCGGAGCGGCGGCGGTTCATGAAGGGACTGTTCGCCTGGATCGGCTTCCGCACCACCACCATCGCCTATCACCGCGCCCCGCGCCATGCCGGGCGGACCAGCTGGACCTACTGGAAATTGTGGAATTTCGCGCTGGAGGGGGTGACCTCGTTTTCCAGCGCGCCGCTGCGGCTGGCTTCCTATCTCGGCTTCGCCGTCTCGGTCTTCGCCTTCGTCTACGCGGCGGTGACGATCTTTCGCAAGCTGGTCTATGGCAACCCGGTGCAGGGCTATCCCTCGCTGCTGGTCGCCATCCTGTTCCTCGGCGGGGTGCAGCTCATCGCCCTCGGCATGATCGGCGAATATCTCGGCCGGCTCTACGAGGAGAGCAAGCAGCGGCCGCTCTACATCGTGCGCGAAGTCATCGGCGGGAGCGCGCCGGACTCATGAGGCGGCGAAGCGCTGGATGCGTTCGGACATCGCCGCGACGCCGTTGCCGCGATTGCCGGACAAGGCGCCGATCAGCCCCCATTCCTTGAGGAAAACCGGCGGTGTGGCGCGGATCTCCGCCGGGGTGCGGCCGGAATAGACCTGCAACAGCATGGCGACGAGGCCGCTGACGATCGCGGCGTCCGACGCGCCGGCGAAATAGAGCTTCCCATCCGCGAGCTTCGGCTCCAGCCAGACCCGGCTCTGGCAGCCGGGCACCAGCCGGTCGTCGGTCTTCAGCGCCTCGGGGAAGGCGGGCAGCGCCTGGCCGAGTTCGATGATGAACTGGTAGCGGTCCATCCAGTCATCGAACAGGAACAGCTCGTCATGCAGGGCGGCGATCGCCGCGGCAGCGCTTTCCTGCGCGGGGGTGACGAAGGGCGGCGCGCTCATGCCGGGCGGACCAGGCGGTGGTGCTTCCGGCCGGACGAGAGCTTGGCCGCGCCGTCGATCACGTCGGCGAGGGTGACCATGTGCGCCTCCTCGGCGATCGGGGCGTCGTTGAGCCGCGCGCCGCCGCCGCGGATCAGCCGGCGCGCCTCGCCGTTGCTGGCGGCGAGCCCGGCTTTCACCAGCAGGGCGAAGGCGGGAATGCCGGCTGCAAGCTCGGCGGCGGGGATATCGATCCCCGGCAGGGTTTCCGCCGCCTCGCCGCCCTCGAAGGTGCGGCGCGCGGTCTCGGCCGCGGCCTCGGCGGCGGCGCGCCCGTGGCAGAGCGCGGTCGCCTCGGTGGCGAGGATCTTCTTCGCCTCGTTGATCTCGGCCCCTTGCAGCGCCTCCAGCCGGGCGATCTCTTCGAGCGGCAGGTCGGTGAACAGGCGCAGGAAGCGGCCGACATCCGCATCCTCGGTGTTGCGCCAGAACTGCCAGTAGTCGAACGGGCTGCGCCTTGCGGCCGAGAGCCAGACGGCGCCGGCCGCGGTCTTGCCCATCTTCGCCCCCGAGGCGGTGGTGATCAGCGGCGCGGTCAGGCCATAGACCTGCTTGGCGTCGGTGCGGCGGACGAGGTCGATGCCCTGGACGATGTTGCCCCACTGGTCCGACCCGCCCATCTGGAGCACCACGCCGTAGCGGCGGTTCAGCTCGCGGAAATCATAGGCCTGCAGGATCGAGTAGTTGAATTCGAGGAAGGTCAGCCCCTGTTCGCGCTCCAGCCGCGAGCGGACCGAGTCAAAGGACAGCATGCGGTTGACGCTGAAATGCACGCCGACCTCGCGCAGCAGGTCGATATAGCCGAGCGTATCCAGCCAGTCGGCATTGTTGACCATGATGGCGTCGGAGGGACCGTCGCCGAAGCGCAGATAGGCGGCGATGTTGTCGCGGATGCCGGCCATGTTCAGCGCGATCTGTTCCTCGGTGAGGAGCTGGCGGGCTTCCTCGCGGAAGGAGGGGTCGCCGATGCGGGTGGTGCCGCCGCCGAGAATGGCGACCGGCTTGTGCCCGTGCTTCTGCAGCAGGCGGAGCATCATGATCTGGATCATGTGGCCGACATGCAGGCTGTCGGCCGTGCAGTCGAAGCCGATATAGCCGGCGATCGGGCCGGCACGCATCGCCTCGCGCAGCCCCTCGGTGTCGGTGCACTGGAAAATGTAGCCGCGCGCCTCTGCCTCGCGCAGGAAATCGCCGGTATCGGTCATGATCATGGTTCCGCCGTGGTCGGGGTGGCCGCAACCGGCCCGTTTGTCTTCAGATGTGCGCGGGGTAGCACGCGGGGGCCGGCGTGCCAATTCCGCCCGTCGCACGCGCGGCGCGCAGGGCGCCGAGCAGGATCGCCAGCGGGGCGGCCTCGACATGCGCGAGGCTCGCCAGCAACGGCCCGAGCACCGGCCAGAGCCAGAGCAGCACATCCGCCGGCTCCAGCCGGCCGCGCCGCCAGGCGAGCCAGGCGGTCATCACCGAAAGCGCGGCCATATCGTTCACATAGGCGTAGGGCGTGACGAGCAGGGTGAGGCAGACGGTGAGCGAGGCGCGGGCGACCGGGTCCGGCGTCGGGACGCGAGAGCCGTGATCCGGCGCCGGAACGCGCCAGGCCCGCCAGCACCAGGTCGCGGCGGCCAGTGCCGCGGCGGCCTGCGCCGCGCCGGCCAGCACCACGCTGGCGCCGAGGCTGCGCGCCATCCAGAACACCGACACACCGTTCAGCTCGTAGCGCGCCGGGAACGGGGCGACGAGATGGGCGTGCGCCGCCGCCATGCCCGGGCCGAGCCAGGCCGTCCAGATCGCCGGGCCGGTGATCAGGGTGATCGCGGCGGCCAGGGCGGCTGCCAGTGCTGCGCCGGTGGCAAGGCCCCGCCAGTCGCCGCGCGCGAGCAGCACCACCGGGCCGAGCAGCCCGGCCTGCGGCTTGAGCGAGAGCAGCCCGAACAGCGCGCCCGCCGCCGGTTGCCGGGCCGACGCCGCGGCGAGTGCGGCGATGAAGATGCAGCCCGAGAGCGGGCCGAATTCACCGATCGACACGCCGATGAGCGACGCGGGCCCGAGCAGCCCCGCCGCGATGACCGGCCATGGCGCGCCGGCGCGGCGCAGCAGGAACGGGCAGGGCAGGGCGATCAGGATCGTCCACACCAGCAGGCCGGCGCCGGGCGCGAGCGGGGCCAGCGGCAGCATCGCGAGAAGCGCCGGCGGCGGGTAGAAGAACTGCATGAAGCCCGGCAGCCCCGCCCCTACATGCGCCGCCGTCCAGCCAAGAAAGCGGGACGGCGTATAGAGGCTCGCCGGCGCGGCCGAGACGGCGATATGCGCGGCCGGCCAGAAGGCGAAGAAATCGCTCGGCAGCACCGCCGGCACCACCTGCTTCCCCTCGAACACGGTGGCGGCGATCACGCCCAGCACATGGAGCATCGCCCGCGCCGGCGACAGCCAGGCCAGGCTCGCGATGCCGAGCAACAGCCAGGGCAGGAAGGTGCGCCCGTTGACCGCCGGGCGGAAGCTGCCGCGCGCCGCGCGAGGTTCCACGTCCGATCCTTTGCTCCGGTTCTTGTAAACCCCGCCGCCGCGGCGGATAAGCGAAGCATGCCCGAAACAGGTTTCCAGACCGCTAACGACGGCGCCGCGCTGCACGCGATCGGCCTGATGAGCGGCACCTCGCTCGACGGGGTCGATGCCGCGGTGATCCGGACCGATGGCGAGCGCATCCTCGCTACCGGCCGCTCGGCCACGCTGTTCTACGAGGAGCCGCTCCGCGCCCGGCTGCGCGCCCTGCTCGACGCCGCCCCCGGACTGCCGGCCGACGACCCGGAACTCCGCGCGCTCGACCGCCTGCTGGCCGACCGCCATGCCGAGGCGGTGGCGATGGTGGCGAGCCGGGCCGATGTGGTGGGGTTCCACGGCCAGACCATCCTGCACGACCCCGACCGGCGGCGGACCTGGCAGATCGGCGATGCGGCGCATCTCGCCCACAAGACGCGGCTGCCGGTGGTGCATGATTTCCGCAGCGCCGATGTCGCCGCCGGCGGGCAGGGCGCGCCGCTCGCGCCGCTGTTCCACGCCGCCCTTGCCGAGGCGCTGGAGAAGCCGCTGCTGGTGGTCAATATCGGCGGGGTCGCCAACATCACCTGGCTCGGCCCGGCGGGCGAGGTACTGGCCTGCGACACCGGGCCCGGCAACGGCCCGCTGGACGACTGGGTGCAGCGCGCCACCGGCGCCGCCTTCGACGCTGACGGCGCGCTGGCCGCCGCCGGGCGTCTGGATGAGCGGCGTCTCGCGCGGCTGATGGACGATCCCTGGTTCGCGAGGCCGGCGCCGAAATCGCTCGACCGGCTGCATTTCTCCACCCGCCTCGCGGCGGCGACGGAGGGATTGTCCGCCGCGGACGGGGCGGCGCTGCTCGCCGCCTTCACCGCCGCGGCGATCGCGGCCTCGCCGCTGCCGGCGCCGCCGCTGCGCGTGCTGGTGGCCGGCGGCGGACGGCACAATGCCGCGATCATGGCGGCGCTGCGCCGGCACTTCGCCGCCCCGGTCGAGCCGGTCGAGGCGGTGGGCTGGGATGGCGATGCGCTGGAGGCGCAGTGTTTCGGGTTTCTCGCGGTTCGCGCCCTGCGCGGCCTGCCGCTCTCGCTGCCCGGGACGACCGGCGTGCCGGCGCCGCTCGCGGGCGGACGGATCGTCCGGCCCGGCCCAGAGTCAGAATAGGAGTCGGAACCGGAAGCGGGCGGCTCAGCCGCCGGAGCGCGCGGCCTTGCGGGCGGCGGGCTTTGCCTTGGTGGCGGCCGCCTTCGGTTTCGCAGCGGCCTTCGGCTTCGCGGCGGCTTTCGGCTTCGCGCTGGCGGCCTTCGGCGCCGCCGCGTCCCTCGACTTTGCTGTGGGCGACTTTGCTGTGGGCGACTTTGCTGCGGGCTTGGCGCCCTTGCGGCCGCGCGGCGCCAGCGTCTTGCCCTTCTCGGCGAGCAGGGCGACCGCCTCCTCCAGCGTCACCGTGCCGAGTTCGCTGCCGCGCGGCAGGGTCGCGACCGTCTTGCCATGCTGGACATAGGGGCCGAAGCGGCCCTTGCGCGCGGTCACGCTCTCGCTGTCCTTCGGGTGCGGGCCGAGATCGCGGATGCCTTCCTGCTTCTTCGCCAGCACCATCACCGCGCGGTTGAGGCCGACGGCCAGCACGTCGTCATCCTTGTCGAGCGAGGCGAAGATCGGGCCCATCTTCACATACGGGCCGAACCGGCCGATGCCGGCCTGGATCTCCTGCTTCGTCTCCGGATGCACGCCGATCACGCGCGGCAGCGAGAGCAGGCCGATCGCCTGCTCCAGCGTGATCGCCTCGCCGGTCATCCCGCGCGGCAGGGCGGCGCGGCGGGGCTTCGCCTTCTTGTCCTCCGGATCGGGCTCGCCGAGCTGGACATAGAGACCATAGGGGCCGCGCCGCAGCGTGACGGGAATCCCCTCGGCATTTTCGCCGAGCTGCTTCATCCCGTCGCGCAGCTGCTCGCCCTCCTCCTCGCCGCCCTCGACGGCGAGGCGGCGGGTATACTGGCATTCGGGATAGTTCGAGCAGCCGATGAACGCGCCGAAGCGGCCGAGCCGCAGGCCGAGCCGGCCGCTGCCGCAGGCCTGGCAGACCCGCGGGTCCGACCCGTCCTCGCGGGCGGGGAAGAAATGCGGGCCGAGATCCTCGTCCAGCGCGTCGATCACGTCGGAGATCTTGAGATCCTTGATCTGCTCGACCGCGCCGGAGAAATCGGCCCAGAAATCCCGCATCACCGCCCGCCAGTCGAGCCGGCCGTCGGAGACCTCGTCGAGCTTCTCCTCCAGATTGGCGGTGAAGCCGGTCTCGACGTACCGGCCGAAGAAGCCGACCAGGAAGGCCGTGACCAGCCGGCCGCGATCCTCGGGGATGAAGCGGCGGTTTTCCATCCGCACATAGTTGCGCTCGCGCAGCACGGTCAGGATCGAGGCATAGGTCGAGGGCCGGCCGATGCCGAGCTCCTCCATCCGCTTGACCAGGGTGGCCTCGGAAAAGCGCGGCGGCGGCTGGGTGAAATGCTGCTCGGCGGCCACCGGCCCGCTGGCGAGCGGGTCGGATTTCGCCATCGGCGGCAGCAGCCGCGCGGTCTCGTCCTCCGGGTCCTCGTCCATGCCCTCGCGGTAGAGCTTGAGGAAACCGTCGAAGGCGAGGATCGAGCCGGTGGCGCGCAGGGTGGTGCCGGCGGCATCGGCAAGCTCGACCGTGGTCTGGTCCAGCTCGGCCGACTGCATCTGCGAGGCGAGGGCGCGCTTGTAGATCAGCTCATACAGCCGCGCCTGCTCGGGCGAGAGATGGCGGGCGGCGCGCTCGGGGGTAAGGGCGAAATCGGTCGGGCGGATCGCCTCGTGGGCTTCCTGCGCGTTCTTCGCCTTGGACTGGTATTCGCGCGGGGCGGCGGGCAGGTAGTTCGCACCGAACGCGTTCTTCACCTGGTCGCGGGCGGCGGTGATCGCCTCGCGCGCCATCTGCACGCCGTCGGTTCGCATGTAGGTGATCAGGCCCACCGTCTCGCCGCCGATCTCCACCCCCTCGTAGAGCTGCTGGGCGGTGCGCATGATGGATTGCGCCGTCATATGCAGCTTGCGCGAGGCGTCCTGTTGCAGGGTCGAGGTGGTGAAGGGCGGCGGCGGGTTGCGGCGGACGCGCTTCTTCTCGATCGAGACGACGCTGAAGGTGCCGCGTTCGACCGCCGCCTTCGCCGCATCGGCCGCTGCCTTGTCCGCAAGGTCGAACTGGTCGAGCTTGCGGCCGTCGAGATGGGTGAGGCGGGCGCGGAACGGCGCGCCGGCGGGGGTGCGGAACTCGGCCTCGATCGTCCAGTATTCGCGCGGGCGGAACAGCTCGATCTCGGCCTCGCGCTCGCAGATCAGCCGCAGCGCGACCGACTGCACGCGCCCGGCGCTCTTGCTGCCGGGCAGCTTGCGCCAGAGCACCGGCGAGAGGGTGAAGCCGACCAGATAATCCAGCGCGCGGCGGGCGAGATAGGCTTCGATCAGCGGCGTGTCGAGGTCGCGCGGGGCGCGCAACGCCGCCTGCACCGCCGATTTGGTGATCTCGTTGAAGGTGATGCGGTGGACCTGCTTGCCCTTGAGCACGTTGCGCGCCTCGAGCATGGCGCGGACATGCCAGGAAATCGCCTCACCCTCGCGATCCGGGTCGGTGGCGAGGTAGAGCGTGTCCGCCCCTTTCAGCGCCTTGGCGATGGCGGCCACCTGGCGGTCGCCGCGGGCATCCTCCTCCCACGACATCGCGAAATCCTCGTCCGGGCGCACCGAGCCATCCTTCGGCGGCAGGTCGCGGACATGGCCGAAGGAGGCGAGGACGGTGAACCCGTCGCCGAGATATTTGTTGATCGTCTTGGCCTTGGCCGGAGATTCAACGACGACGATGGCATTCATGTCTAGCGCGGTGTCCCGTTCAGCACTCTGAGAGCAGACAGACCCGGTTGCCCGGCAGGGTTTCGATCCGGCCGGCAAGTTCAAGCTCGGCCAGCACGGCAACAATGATCGGTGTGGAGAACTGGCAGTGCCGTGCCAGTTCGTCAACACCGACCGGGCTGGCGGAGAGCAGCGGCGGGATTTCGCGTCGGGCGCGGTCGAGCGCGTCGCCCGGCTCGGGCTCCGCCATCGGCGGCTCGGCGAGGCCGGCGGGCGGGGCGGCGATCCGCGCGTCGGGAAACAGCGCGCCGGGCCGGGGCGGCAGGTTGGCGAGGATGTCGGCGGCTGATTCGGCAAGCCATGCGCCCTGGCGTATCAGCTCGTTGCCGCCGCGGGCGCGCTCGTCGAGCGGCGAGCCGGGCACGGCGAACAGCTCGCGGCCATAGTCGCGCGCGAAGCGGGCGGTGAGCAGGCTGCCCGAGCGCAGCGCCGCCTCGATGACGACGACGCCGAGGGCGAGGCCGGCGATGATGCGGTTGCGCTTGGGGAAATGCCGGGCGAGCGGTGCGGTGCCGGGCGGCGCCTCGGCGATCACGGCGCCCGCCTCGGCGATGCGGGCCTGCAGGTCGCGGTGTTCGGGCGGGTAGACCATGTCGAGCCCGCCGGGAATGGCCGCGATGGTGGTACCCTCGCGCAGCGCCGCCGCGTGGGCAGCGGCGTCGATCCCGCGGGCGAGGCCGGAGACCACCGGATGCCCGGCGGCGGCGATCTCGCCGGCGATGTCCGCGGCGATCCGCCGTCCATTGGTCGTGGCGTTGCGCGCGCCGACCACGGCGACGATCGGCCGGTGGAGCAGGGCGATGTCGCCTTTCACCGCGATGACCGGCGGCGCGTCCGGCAGCAAGGCGAGCAGCGGCGGATAATCCGCATCGCCGAGAAAGAGCAGCCTTGCGCCGAGTTCGGCATGGCGGTCCAGCTCGCGGTGGATGTCGGCGGGAGCGGGAATCCGCAGGGCGCCCCGCCGCCCGCCCATGCGCGCGAGGCCGGGCAGCGCGTCCAGCGCCTCCGCGGGGCTGGCGAAGCGCTCGCGCAGGCGGCGGAAGGTCTGGGGCCCCACGCCCTCGGTGCGGATCAGGCGCAGAAGCGTCGCCGGATCGCTCACGCCGACAGCCTGATCCTCGGCTCGGTGCCGGCGCGCAGCCGCGCGATGTTCGCCCGGTGCTTGAAGACGACGAGGGCGGCGATGGCGAGGGCGACCGGCGCCGCATGGAAGCGCCCGGACAGCAGGGCGAGCAGCGGGGCCGCGGCGAAGGCGGTCAGCGCGGCGAGGGAGGAAATCTTCCGCCAGAACGCCATGGCGAGCCAGATCAGGCAGCAGGCGGCGCCGACCGGAAAGACGAGGGCGAGCAGCACGCCGAGCCCGGTCGCCACCCCCTTGCCGCCGCGAAAGCCGAGCCAGACGGGGTAGAGATGGCCGATCACCGCGAACAGCGCGGCGAGATCGGCGGCCGTGCCGCCGGCATGGCGGGCGAGCAGCACGGCGGCGGCGCCCTTGCCGCCATCGAGCAGCAGGGTCAGCGCGGCGAGGCTCTTGCGCCCGGTGCGCAGCACGTTGGTCGCACCGATATTGCCCGAGCCGATCCGCCGCACATCGCCGAGCCCGGCCGCGCGGGTGAGCAGCAGGCCGAAGGGGATCGAACCGAGCAGGTAGCCGAGCAGGGCGTACAGCGCGATCATCCGTGCACCCGCCGCCCGGCCTTCCACGTGAAGCTGACCACCCCTTCGACCGGCCGTCCGTCGAAGGGCGTGTTCTGCGCCTTGCCGGGCAGGGCGCCGGCCTCGATCCGCCAGGGCCGCTCGGGGGCGAACAGGCAGAGATCGGCCGCGACACCGCGGGCGATGCGCCCGGCATCCAGCCCGAACAGCCGCGCCGGCCGGTCGGTCAGCAGGGAGAGTGCCGCGATCAGCCCGAGCCCGCCGGACTGCACCTGCGCCAGCGTCACCGCGAGCAGGGTGGCGAGGCCGGCGCCGCCAGGGGCGGCCTCGGCGAAGGGCAGGCGCTTGTCGTCGGCGTCGCGCGGCTGGTGGTCGGAGACCACGGCGTCGATCGTGCCATCGGCCAGAGCGGCGCAGACGGCGAGGCGGTCGGCCTCGCTGCGCAGCGGCGGCGACAGCTTCGCATAGGTGCGGAAATCGCCGATCGCGTTCTCGTTGAGGTCGAAATAGGGCGGCGCGGTGTCGCAGGTGATCGCGAGGCCCCGCCGTTTCGCGCCACGGATCAGGTCGAGCGCCTCGCCGGTCGAGACATGGGCGAAATGCACCGCGCCGCCGGTGAGTTCGGCAAGGCGGATGTCGCGCGCGACCATCATCGCCTCGGCGCAGGCCGGGATTCCGGGCAGGCCCATCAGCGTCGCCCGTGCCCCGGCGGTCGCCGCACCGCCGGCGGCAAGGCTCGGCTCCTCCGGATGCTGGACGATCATGGCGCCGAAGCCGCGCGCGTAGGACAGGGCGCGGCGCATCAGCCCGGCCGGGCCGATCGCCCGCGCGCCATCGGAGAAGGCGACCGCGCCGGCCGCGCGCAGCAGGCCGTATTCGGCGATCATCTCGCCCTTGCAGCCGCGCGTCGCCGCGCCGTAGGGGGCGATGGTGAGCCGTCCGGTCGCTGCCCCTGCACCGGCAAGGGCGCGGACCAGCGCCGGGTCGTCGGTGGCGGGGATATTGTCCGGCAGCACGGCGATGGTGGTGATGCCGGCGGCATTGGCGGCCTCGGCGGCGGTGGCGATGGTCTCGCGGTATTCATAGCCGGGCTCGCCGAGCGAGGCGCGGGCATCGACCAGGCCGGGGCAGAGGATCTGCTCGCCGGCGTCGATCATCACCGCCCCATCCGGCCGGCCGAGACCGGCGCCGAAATCGGCGATGACGCCGTCGCGCACCAGCAGGTCGCCCACCGCGTCGTGGCCGGTGGCGGGATCGACGATCCGCGCGCCGCGGATCAGCGTGTCGGGGGGCGTGTCATGCATGGGCGAGCGCCGTCCGGGCCAGCACGTCGAGCACCGCCATGCGGATGGCGACGCCCATCTCCACCTGCTCGCGAATCACCGAGCGGGTGGGGTCGTCGGCCACCTGGCTGTCGATCTCGACGCCGCGATTCATCGGGCCGGGATGCATCACCAGCGCGTCCGGCTTCGCCACGGCGAGCTTCGCGGCATCGAGCCCGTAGAAGGTGAAGAACTCGCGCGCGCTGGGGATCAGCCCGGCGCTCATCCGCTCGGTCTGCAACCGCAGCGCCATCACGATGTCGGCGTCGCGCAGGCCCTCGCGCATGTCATGGAACACGGTGGCGCCGAACTGATCGATCCCCGAGGGGATCAGCGTCGGCGGGCCAACCACGCGCACCCGGCTGCCCATCGCGGTGAGCAGCAGCAGGTTCGAGCGGGCGACGCGGGAATGCGCGATATCGCCGCAGATGGCGACGGTGAGGCCGGCGAGCGTGCCCTTGTTGCGGCGGATCGTCAGCGCGTCGAGCAGCGCCTGGGTCGGGTGTTCGTGCATCCCGTCGCCGGCGTTGATCACCGCGGCATCCACCTTCTGGGCGAGCAGCGCGGGCGCGCCGGAGGCCTTGTGGCGGACCACCAGCAGGTCGCAGTTCATCGCGTTCAGCGTCGCCGCGGTGTCGAGCAGGGTCTCGCCCTTGGAGACCGAGGAGGTCGAGACCGACATGTTGATCACATCGGCGCCGAGCCGCTTGCCGGCGAGCTCGAAGCTCGTGCGGGTGCGGGTGGAATCCTCGAAGAACAGGTTGATCAGGGTCCGGCCGCGCAGCACGTCCCGCCGCGTCTTGCCTGACCGGTTGAGCAGCACGTAGCTCTCGGCGAGGTCGAGCAGGGCGGAAATGTCGCGCGGGTGAAGACCTTCGATTCCCAGGAGATGGCGCGTCGGCAACCGCATGACGGTCTCCTTACAGCCCCGCCGCGCCGGCGGGAAGAGCGCGGTCTACTGGCTGATCCATACGATGCGCTGGAGGGCTACGACCGCCTCGGCCGGCAATGCGCGCGGCGCGGCGGCGGGGGTGAGCGCGGCAAGGTCGATCCGCGAGATGGTGCGGCGGAGCAGGCGGCCGGCGACGAGGCCGCCCGGCGCAAGCCGGGCCACCACGAGATCGCCCATCCGCACCGGCGCATCCGGCGGGACGATGACGACATGGCCGCGCCGGCAGACCGGCTCCAGCGAATCGTCCTCCACCACGAGGGCGAAGAGATGCGGATCATCGACGATGCCGGCCTCGGCAATGACCCGTTCCAGCCGGCGCCAGCCTGTGCCGCTGGGATAACCCTCGTCGTCGAAGGACTCGTCATCGGCCGCGCCGAGGCCGATCACCGGCACCGCGCGCCAGACCGTGCCGGGCTGGACGGCGTCGGGCTCCGCCAGCGTCTCGGGCGGCGCGTCGTCAGGCGTTGCGGGCCCGGCTTCCGCCAGCGGTTCGTCGGGGATCATCGCGGCCTGAGCCGCGTCAGTAATCATGGCCGGTGCCGCGTCCGGCCTCGCGGCCTGAGCCGCGTCCGTCATCGCGGCTTGAGCCGCGTCCGTCATCGCGAGCGGGCTGCCAGCGGCCAGTGCCGCGAAGGTTTCGAATCCGGTTTGGCTGGCGGCCAGGATCTTGGCGATGCTCTCGGTGGAAGGCCAGCGCAGCCGCCCGTCCGGCGCGCGCCGCTTGGAGAGGTTGAAGCTGGTCGGGTCGAGCCCGGCGCTGCGCGCGAGCGCGGAGGGCGAGAGCCCGCGCTGCGCCGCCAGGGCGTCGATCGCACGCCAGATATCGTCATGCTGCATCGCGTTGGTCTTAACGGATTTACCCGGTTTGGGAAGAAAGATTTGCGGTAAACGGACAGTTAATGCTTGCGCATAATACAACCTGTGGTTATTTTGTTCTTGTTATGTTCCTATCGGCCAGCCGGCCGGTGGTCACGCTGAGGAGACAGACCATGGCTTTCATCCTGCGCAACCTTTCCGTCCTCGCCTATGCCAACGGCTTCACTCTCTGGCACTACCGCGCAGGGGAGGGGGCGCTCGACACGCTGGGCGATGTCGGCTTTTTCGGCCCGGCCGCCGACCTGATCGCGCCGGGCGACATCGTGATGGCCTCGGGCGCCGCCGGGGCGCGGATGGGGGCGATCGCCCGCAGCGGCGACCAGCTGGTTCTGGCATCGATGTAAGGGCGGGCGCCGCGCCGATTGCCCCGCTGCCGGGGCGGGTCTATGCATCGGGGCATGAGCATCACCCTCGCCCTCTGCCAGACCGAGGGGCGGTTCGCCGATCCGGCGGGCGCACTCGACCTGCTCGCCGCCGAGGCGCGGGATGCCGCCTCGGCTGGCGCCGACCTCCTGGTGCTGCCCGAATTGTTTCTCTCCGGCTACAATCTCGGTCCGGCCCGGGCGCGGGCGCTGGCCCTCGCCCCCGAGAGCCCGGCGCTGGCCCGGGCGCAGGAGATCGCCCGCGCGGAAGGCCTCGCGCTCTGTTTCGGCTTCCCCGAGCTGGTGGGCGATGCGGTGGCGAACAGCGCGGCGCTGATCGACGAGGCCGGCGGCGTGCGACTGATGTATCGCAAGGCGCATCTCTTCGGCGATCTCGACCGCGACATGTTCGCCGTGCGGGGCGAGGGGTTTCCGCTGGTCGCCTGGCGCGGGCTCAGCCTTGGCGTGGCGATCTGCTATGACATCGAATTCCCCGAAACCGCGCGGGTGATGGCGCTGGCGGGGGCCGACCTCGTTCTGGTGCCGACGGCGCTGATGCCGCCCTATCACGTGGTGGCGGAGGCGCTGATCCCCGCCCGCGCCTATGAGAACCAGGTCTACATCGCCTATGCCAATCGCTGCGGCAGCGAGCCGGGCCTCGACTATATCGGCCAGTCCTCGATCTGCGGGCCGGATGGCGCGGTGCTGGCCCGGGCGGGGGCGACGCCGACCCGGCTGCTGGCCCGCATCGATCCTGCCCATCTGGCCGAAACCCGCCGGCGCGACACGCTGCTGGCCGACCGCCGGCCGGCGCTCTACGGCGCCATCGCGTCCTAGTGTCCTGCCCCTGAAATTCGTGGGTGAATTTCAGGGACAAGCAGGCCACTAAACTATTGTTTTTTCTAGTGTCCCGAATCTGAAATCCGATGGATTTCAGATTCGGGACACTAGAGCGCTTTCCGATCCTCTCGGATCGGATGCCGTGCTCTACCATATTGATAAACAGAGCATCATCCGATCAGGTGATGCTCTGACCGCCGCCCCCGCTCCGGCGCAGCAGCACGACGCGGTTTGAATTCGTCCCGCGGGTGAAATTGCTCACCCCCCAGCAATTCGACGTCTTGGTGAAAAGCTGCCGGTTGACCAGCACGCCCAGCCGCTCGAACGGCAGGCCCGCCGCCGCCTGCCAGACCTGCCGTTCGAGCAGGATTCGCCCGCCTCGCACCTCGCCCACCTCGAAGGCGACATGCCCGCCCGGCCGGACCAGCCGGGCCAGCTCGGCGAGCGCGCGCCGGATCATCGCCATCCAGCCCGCCGCGCCGCGGTGCTGGCCGAGCGCCGCGGCGCCGGCATCGAGCCCGGCGAACCAGCAGCGCAGCCAGTTATCCGCCGCGTAGTCGACGACATCGAGAAAGGGCGGCGAGGTCACCGCGAGCGCGACCGCGCCGGCCTCGAGCGGGATGTCCCAGGCCGGGCCGGTGAACAGGCAGGGGTGCGCGCCGCCCAACACGGCACCACCCGGCATCATGCCGTCGCGCAGCAGGGCGCGGGATTTGCGCAGGATCAGCGCGGCGATATCGCGCTCCGGCGGCGCGAGGCCGAGCCGCGCGTTGATCCGCAATTGCGATGCGACCGACACCGCCTGGTTGGGCGGCATCGAGCGGCCGGAGAAGAAGCCGGGGGAGTGGCCGGCGAGGCGGTTGAGCGCCACCATGCGAATCCAGTCCGCGACCGGATCGGGGCGGTCGTCGCCGGGCGGCGCGCGGGCGTCGATCCAGTCCCGCAGCGCCTCGAGCCGGGCCAGGGTTGCCGGGTGGTAGAAGGCGAGCAGCTCGGGCCGGCGGACCGCGCCGCGCGACCAGTCGACCCGGCGCAGCGCCGCCTCGACCGCGTCGGGCCCGACCGGCCGCAGCCGTGGGCGGCACATCATCACCCCAAGCCCGCTGATGTCGTTGCCGCCGGCGCGCCGTCCCATCAGGGCGGCCTGCAGCGGCGTGGTGCCGCGCCCCATGAACGGGTCGAAGACGAGATCGCCGGGGGCGGTGAGGCGGGAGATGAAGAATTCCGGCAGTTGCGGCTTGAAGCAGGCGCGATAGGAAATCTCGTGGATCGCATGCGCCTGGCGCTGCCCCGCGGTCCAGAACGCATTGACGAAATAATCGATTCCCTCGGCGCGTTCGTGGAGCGTCGCGCTGCCGGGCGCGGCGAAAGCGAGAATGTCGCGAACCAGAGCAGAGTCCGCGGCAAGGGCGGGCTGCGTTTGGCGCATGGCTGAACCATATCAGCCCGGCGCTGCGGCTCCAAGCGGCGAGATCGCCGGCTGAACCGGGCATCATGGGGGAGATGACATCAAGTCTTCATTTGCCCGTGCGGCGCCGGCTGTTAGAAGCGCGCGTCACGAACGATCGATGCGGTTCGAGGCTCCCACGACTACCCGATGGGATGATCCTGTCCGATTTGGCAAGGATACAACCATTATCAACACGATAGAGTGATGCGCCCGGCCCGCGAGGGCGGACGTTGCTCTAACAGAACAAGATGCGGAATCTTCCGTATCGTTTCCGGTTCTCGCACCGGAAGCGAAACGGTTTGTTAACGTCGCCCGCCTATTGCTGCCGCGTCCGCGCGCCGGGTTCGCGGTAGTGTCTCCACCAACTGATGACAGGTCGCCATGTCTGCTCTCACCGACGAAGCCCCGCCGCCCGACCGTCCCGGATCGCGGCCCCAATCCCGCCCCGAAGCGCGTACTGAAACTCGTGCCGAGTCCCGCTCCGTGTCCCGATCCGAACCGCGGTTCCTGCCGCCCGAGGACAGGCTGCTCTGGCCGCAGCTCTTCCCCTATCGCCGCCGCCGCGGCCGGGCTGCCCTCCACCCCGCGCCCCGGCAGGAGCGCGAGAGCGAGGAGAACGCGGCGTAGAGCATCATCCGATCAGATGGAATCATCTGATCGGATAAAGATGCTCGGTTTATCAGTATGACAGAGCACTACATCCGATCCAAAAGGATCGGAAAGTGCTCTAGGACACTGTCCGATCCTGACGGATCGGACATCCTGCTCCGCTGCGCGCCCCGGCTGGGCCCAGATCAGATCAGATCAGGTCCAGGCCTCTTCCCAGGAGCCGACCGTCGAGGCCTTGCTGTATTCGGTGGCGCGGTTCTCGAAGAAATTCGCGTGCTCGACCGCGTTCAGCATCTCGTCGAGCCAGGGCAGCGGGTTCTTGTCGACATTGAAAAGCGGGTCGAGACCGAGCTGCAGCAGCCGGCGATCGGCGATGTAGCGGATATAGCGCTTCACCTCTTCCCCGGTCAGCCCTTCCACCGCGCCGAACTCGAACGCGAGGTCGATGAAGGCGTCCTCATGCTCGACGATGGTGGCACAGCACGTATAGAGTTCCTGGCGGAGCGTCTCGGTCCAGATTTCCGGGTTCTCGGCGACGAAGGTGCGGAACAGCCGGATGATTGACAGGCAGTGCAGGCTCTCGTCGCGCACCGACCAGGAGACGATCTGGCCCATCCCCTTCATCTTGTTGAAGCGCGGGAAGTTCAGCAGGATCGCGAAGGAGGCGAAGAGCTGCAGCCCCTCGGTGAAGGCGCCGAAGGCGGCCAGCGTCTTGGCGATCTCGTGCTTCGAGTCGACGCGGAATTCCTGCATGTAGTCGTACTTGTCCTTCATCTCCTTGTATTTGAGGAAGGCCGAGTATTCGACTTCGGGCATGCCGATGGTGTCGAGCAGATGCGAGTAGGCGGCGATGTGGATGGTCTCGATGTTCGAGAAGGCCGAGAGCATCATCAGCACCTCGGTCGGTTTGAACACCTGGCTGTAGTGCTTCATGTAGCAATTGTTCACCTCGACATCCGCCTGGGTGAAGAAGCGGAAGATCTGGGTGAGCAGGTTGCGCTCGCCCTCGGTGAGGTTCCGGTGCCAGTCCTTCACGTCGTCCGCGAGGGGGACTTCCTCGGGCAGCCAGTGCACGCGCTGCTGGGTCAGCCACGATTCGTAGGCCCAGGGGTAGCGGAACGGCTTGTAGACCGGGTTTTCGGTCAGCAGGTCGAAATGCGGCGGCGTCTCGACCGGAATGGGGGCGGCGGTGTCGGGCAGGGTAACGGACATTCGGGACGATCCTTGAGGGCGTGAGAGGCAGACATCAGGCGGGCGACGGTGACCCCGGCGGCCGGCCCCTGGCGCGCCGTCCACCGGTGCGGCGGCGGCTCGGTTGCAGGGAAGGGGGCATGATCACCGGTTTGATTCGCTCCCCACACTATGGGGGCAGAGCCGCCATCCGGCAACCCGGATCGGCGGCGCCTCATGCCGATTTTCACCCGATCTTGTGGCGAGTGCTGGCTTATCCACAATATGTTGTGGAGGGCGCGGCGTCCTGTGGCAGCGCTCAGTCCTGCGCCGGCAGCCGGTCGGCGACATCGCTCCGGCCATGCGCGGCAACCAGCTCGTCGTATTGCTGCGGCGGCAGATAGTCCGCGAGGACCTGCATCGGCAGGCCATCGGCGCGGATCTGCCCGCCCTCCAGCCAGAGCAGCCGGTTGCACCACTCCACCAGGATCGAGGGGCTGTGGCTGGCGAGCACGAGGATGTCGGCATGGCGCACCATGCCCTCGACCCGCCCGCGCGCCTTTTCCATGAAGGCGGCGTCGCCGGCGAGAATCCACTCGTCCATCAGCAGGATCTCGGGGGGAAAGGCGGTCGCCATCGCGAAGGCGAGGCGCACCACCATGCCGGAGGAATAATTGCGCACCGGCAGGTCGAGGAACTGGCCAAGCTCGGAGAAATCCTCGACATCCGCCTCCAGCCGGTCGATCTCCGGCCGCGGCAGGCCGAGGAAGCGGCCGCGCAGGCGGATGTTCTCCCGCCCCGTGAGATCGGGGTTCATGCCCTGCCCGGGATCGAGCAGCGATTGCAGCCGCCCTTCCATCGACAGGGAGCCTGCGGTCGGCTGGTAGATGCCCGAGAGGGCGCGCAGCAGGGTGGTCTTGCCCGAGCCGTTCGAGCCGATCAGCCCGAGCCGGTCGCCGGTCTTCAGCGAGAAGGAGATGTTGCGCAGCGCCTGCACCACCGGGCGGCTGCGCCGGTCCTGCGCGAAGCGCGACGAGGCATGGCCGAGCAGGGTTTTCTTCAGCGACCGGCTATCCCCGTGATAGAGCGGAAAATCCACCGAAATGTCGAAGGCGGTCAGATATGCCATGGTCTAGACCCAGTAGGCCACGCGGCCGCGCATCCGCGCGAAGCCGATTGCCGCGACGCCCACCAGCAGCGCCGAGACGCCGATCGCGGCCAGCACCAGCCGGGTGCTGATCGGGGTGCCGAGCAGCGGGGCGCGCAGGATTTCGAGGATGGGATAGAACGGGTTGAGATCGATCAGCAGCCGGCCGATCGGGTGGCTGTCCAGCACCTTGGCGTACCAGATCACCGGGGTGATGAAGAAGGCGATCTGCATCACCGAGAGGATGATCTGCGGCAGGTCGCGGAACCGCGCGCAGAGCGCGCCCATCAGCAGCGAGATCGCCAGCGCGTCGATCATCCAGAGCGCCAGGGCCGGGATCGCCAGCAGCGAATACAGGCTCTGATGCACGCCCATGATCAGGAACACGACGACGATCACGATCAGGTTATGCCCGAGCACGATCGTGTTGCGCACCACATTGCGCGCGGCGTGCACGCTGAAGGGCATGCGCGTGCCCTTGATCAGCGTGTCGGTCTGGGTGAAGCAGGTGCTCCCCTCCGAGATCAGCGTGTTGAGATAGGTCCACAGCACCAGCGAGATCGCGAGATAGGGCAGGTAGGTATGGATATCGGTGTGGAACAGCACGCCGTAGAGAAAGGCCATGGCGCCGACCTGCACGCCGGTCGAGATGGTCAGCCAGAACGGGCCGAGCGCCGAGCCGCGATAGCGCAGCTTGATGTCGTAGAACGCCAGCGTCCAGACCAGCTGCCACAGCCGCACGCCCTCCGCCATGTCGGCGAGCGCGAGCCGCGCCCGCTGCCCCCAGCCGCGATCGGCCGAGAGGGTGAAATGCGCCGTGCCGCGGAAGCTGGTCGGCAGCGGCGCTGCGGTCTGTGTTTCGTTCATGTCGGAACCCTGCTCCTGCCCGGTCCGGGCCGTCCTGATCCAGGCCAGAGGCGAAGCCCGCCGGCGCTGGCTGGGGTGGGAGGATTCGAACCTCCGCATGGCGGAATCAAAATCCGCTGCCTTACCGCTTGGCTACACCCCATCCGGGCCTGACTGATATGGCGTTGCCGCCGGCTCGGCAAGTCCCGCCATGTGCAGTCATGTGCGGCCATGTCCCGCCATGTGTGCAATTCGGGCCGGATGCCACGCCGCGCCCATGTTCATCGCACCATAGTTCGGTTACATCGAGGCCGTTGTCACGGGGAGTATCGCACATGAACCTGATCGCCGCACGCCTCAATCGCATCAGCCCGAGCCAGACGATCGCCATCTCGACCAAGGCGCGTCAGCTCAAGGCCGAGGGGCGCGACATCATCAGCCTCTCCGCCGGCGAGCCGGATTTCGACACGCCCGACCACATCAAGCGCGCCGCCATCGCCGCGATCGAGGCGGGCGAGACCAAATATACCGACGTCGCCGGCACCATGGCGCTGCGCAAGGCCGTCGCCGCGAAGTTCAAGCGCGACAACGGGATCGACTACACGCCGCAGGAAATCATCGTCTCGACCGGCGGCAAGCAGGTCATCTTCAACGCCATGCTCGCCACGATCGAGGCCGGCGACGAGGTGATCATCCCGACGCCGTGCTGGGTCAGCTACCCCGACATCGTCCAGCTCGCCGAGGGCAAGCCGGTCTTCGTGCCGTGCAGCCAGAACAACGGCTTCAAGCTGCGCGCCGAGGATCTCGAGGCGGCGATCACGCCGAAGACCAAGTGGCTGATGCTGAACTCGCCCTCGAACCCGACCGGGGCTGCCTATTCGGCGGAAGACCTCCGTCCGATCTGCGACGTGCTGCTCCGCCACCCCGACATCTGGGTGTTCACCGACGACATCTACGAGAAGCTCGTCTATGACGGGTTCAAGCCCGCCACCATCGTCGGCGTCGAGCCGAAGCTGCGCGAGCGCACGGTGACGATGAACGGCTGCTCCAAGGCCTATGCGATGACCGGCTGGCGAATCGGCTTCTGCGGCGCGCCGCTCGCGCTTACCAAGGCGATGGACAAGCTGCAGAGCCAGTCCACCTCGAACACCTCCTCGGTCAGCCAGGCCGCGGCCCTCGCCGCGCTGGAAGGCCCGGAGGATGCGATCGATGTCATGCGCGCCGCCTATCGCGAGCGGCGCGACCTCGTGGTCGCCATGCTGAACGAGGCGCCGGGCATCACCTGCGCGCGGCCCGAGGGCGCGTTCTACGTCTTCCCCTCGATCGCCGGCTGCCTCGGCAAGACCTCCGCGGGCGGCACGAAGATCGTCGATGACGAGGCCTTCGTCACCGCGCTGCTCGAAGAGCAGGGCGTCGCCGCCGTGCATGGCAGCGCCTTCGTCTATCCCGGCTATTTCCGGGTCAGCTACGCCACCTCGACCGAGGCGCTGCGCGACGCCTGCACCCGGATCCAGACCTTCTGCCAGGGGCTGCGCTGAGCGCCACTGGTTGACAACAGATTGGGGAACGTTCCGATCCGAAAGGAGCGGAACGTGCTCCAGAACCCGCGCGATGCGATTCGCGCGGGTTTTCTTTTGCCCAGTGCTGTCCGCGCTTGCTGTCCGCGCTTGCTGTCCGCGCTTGCCGGCCTCCGGCGTCTTGGCTATCCTTGGAACAAACAATGAACACGCTTGCCGCCGCGGCACCGACTCGGGGCAAGAGAAATTTTTTGGACCAACTTGATCTAGTGTCGATTGCGCGCGGCCTGCCCAATATGTAGTGATGGGGGCGCGCTGAACCGAGGAGCTGCAACTGCGATGAACGCGATCAACCGACCCGAACCCGCATTGCTCGACACGGATGTCCAGATCCGCGGGGGCCACCAGATCAGGGTCGACCGCTCGCGCGACCAGCTGCTCACCGAATTCGGCCGCGCCACGCTGAACGACCGCTACCTGATGCCCGGCGAGGGCTATCAGGACCTGTTCGCCCGCGTCGCCTCCTATTACGGCGACGACGCCGAGCACGCCCAGCGGCTGTATGACTACATCAGCAAGCTGTGGTTCATGCCGGCCACCCCGGTGCTCTCGAACGGCGGCACCAAGCGCGGCCTGCCGATCTCCTGCTTCCTCAACGAAGCGTCGGATAGTCTCGAAGGCATCGTCGATCTCTGGAACGAGAATGTCTGGCTCGCCTCCAAGGGCGGGGGCATCGGCTCCTACTGGGGCAATCTCCGCTCGATCGGCGAGAAGGTCGGCCAGAACGGCAAGACCTCCGGCGTGGTTCCCTTCATCCGGGTGATGGACAGCCTGACGCTGGCGATCAGCCAGGGCTCGCTGCGCCGCGGCTCGGCCGCCGTGTACCTGCCGATCTCGCATCCCGAGGTCGAGGAATTCATCGAGATCCGCCGCCCCACCGGCGGCGACCCGAACCGCAAGGCGCTCAACCTGCATCACGGCATCCTGGTCTCCGACGCGTTCATGCGCGCCGTCGAGGCGGACGAGATGTGGTCGCTCACCTCGCCCAAGGACGGCGCGCATGTCCGCTCCGTCTCTGCCCGCTCGCTCTGGATCCGCATCCTCACCGCGAGGATCGAGACCGGCGAGCCCTACATCATCTTCGGCGACCATGTGAACAACGCCCGCCCCGAGCACCACAAGCTCGCCGGCCTCGAGGTGAAAACCTCCAATCTCTGCGCCGAGATCACCCTGCCCACCGGGCTCGACCAGCACGGCCAGCAGCGCACCGCGGTCTGCTGCCTGTCCTCGATCAATCTCGAGACCTGGCTCGAATGGCACGACAATCCGCAATTCATCGAGGACGTGATGCGCTTCCTCGACAATGTGCTGCAGGATTTCATCGACAACGCGCCTGATTCGATGGCCCGCGCCAAATACGCCGCGATGCGCGAGCGCTCGGTCGGCCTCGGCGTGATGGGCTTCCACTCGCTGCTGCAAGCGCTCGGCATCCCCTTCGAGAGCGCGATGGCGAAGGCGTGGAACATCCGCATCTTCCGCCACATCCGCGCCGGCGCCGATGCCGCCTCGCGCAAGCTCGCCGAGGAACGCGGGCCCTGCCCGGATGCCGCCGAATATGGCGTGATGGAGCGCTTCTCCCACAAGATGGCGATCGCGCCGACCGCCTCGATCTCGATCATCGCCGGCAATTCCAGCCCGGGAATCGAGCCGATCGCCGCCAACGTGTTCCTGCAGAAGACCCTGTCCGGCAGCTTCTCGGTGCGCAACCGCCACCTCCAGCTTCTCCTCGCCGCCAAGGGCCGCGACGATGAGGAAACCTGGTCGAACATCACCGTCAACAAGGGCTCGGTCCAGCATCTCGACTTCCTGACCGACGATGAGAAAGCCGTCTTCAAGACCGCCTTCGAGCTCGACCAACGCTGGGTGATCGAGCACGCCGCCGACCGCACGCCCTATATCTGCCAGAGCCAGTCGATCAACGTGTTCCTGCCCGCCAATGTGCACAAGCGGGACCTGCACCAGATCCATTTCCAGGCCTGGAAGAAGGGCGTGAAGTCGCTCTATTACTGCCGCTCGCTGTCGATCCAGCGGGCCGACACGGTGAGCGAGAAGGTGCAGCGCCACGAGCATGGGGACGCCGCCCCTATCGCCAAGCTGCCGCCCGCCGCCGCGGCGACCAGCACCACCGATTACGAGGAATGCCTCGCCTGCCAGTAGAGCGAGTGCCGATAAAGCACGGAGAATAGAGATATTTCCGAAGGCCGCCGCGCATTGCCGGCGGCCTTACGCCGTTCGGCGCCGCGCCTCACTCCCCGCCCAGCAGCCT
Source organism: Acidiphilium sp. 20-67-58 (assembly GCF_002255515.1). NCBI lineage: Bacteria > Pseudomonadati > Pseudomonadota > Alphaproteobacteria > Acetobacterales > Acidocellaceae > Acidiphilium > Acidiphilium sp. 20-67-58. The sequence continues at coordinate 30,713 of NZ_NCAS01000003.1, forward strand.
GCCGTAATAGCGGTGCGCCTCCGCCGGCAGGTCCGGCGTCTGGTCGCGGCGGATCAGCGCGTTCTCGATCTGCCGCGCGGTGGAATGCTGCCCCGCCTTGCCGAGGCTGACATCGCTGGCGTTCTGGTTGCCGAACGCGCCCTCGCCGCCGGCCGCGTTCTGCCCCGCCGCCACCTGCCCGCCGCCCGCCGGGCTCTGTCCCGCCATCGCCGCCAGCGCGCCCGCCGCCTGTTGCAGTGCGGCGATCGCCTGCCGCTCGCCGGAAAGCGCCGCCGGAATATCGCCGGTGCCGAGCGCGTTACGCGCGGCGGTCATCGCCAGCTCGCCCTGGCCGAGCGTGGACTGGCCGGGCAGGCCGGCCCCCTGCATCGCCCGGGCGGCGGCGGCAAGCTGGCTGCGCAGCCCCTCCTGACTCTGTGCAAGGCCGGCAGCACCGGGCTGCGCCGGCAAAGCGGGCTGGCCACCCGGCGCCGGCATCGCGTCGCGCCGCGCGGTCCGGTCCATCAGCTTCGCTTCCCCGCGCATGATCGCGGCCAGCCGGCGTGCGGCCGCTTGCCGCTGCTGCTGTTGCTGTTGTGCTGCCGCCGAACCGCTCGCCTGCGGCGCGGTCAGCCGGTTCAGCATCTGCCTGAGCCTTGCCATGTCGCGCTCGGCCTGCGCCGTCTGCCCGGAGGCCAGCTCCTGCCGGATCTGGTGCGCCAGCCGGTCGATCGCCGCCCGCTGCGCCGCCTGCTGTGCCTGATCGCCGCGCGCGGACCGTGGCGTGGCGTCCTGCCGCGCCTGCATCGCCCGGTCGAGCCGCTGCATCAGCTGCCGAAACCGCGAAGGCGCCGTCTTCTGGCCGGACATGGGATGGGATAATTCCCGGGAAAGCTCATGGCGCAGCGCCTGCGCCGCCGCGTCGAGCTGGCGCGTCGCCTCGTAGGCGGTGCCAAGCTCGGCGCGCTGCACCAGCGTCCACAGCCCCGCCTCGGCCTGAGCGTAATCCGGGGTTTTCGGCCCGAATCCGGCGGCGAAACGGGCGAGTGCCGCGCGCGTCTCCGGCGTCAGCTTGCCCGGCGGCGCGGCGGCGAGGCTGCGGAGCCGCGCACCGAGCGCCGCGCGCCCCGGGGTGCCGCGCTCCAGCGCCTGGCGGATCGCCTCCAGCGCCCGCGCCGTCGGGTCGTGCAGCGCGGGCGCGGGCAGGATGAGTTGCGCCGGCGCCGATGAGCCGGTCTGGCCGTCGCGGTTCACCGCCTCCAGCGTCGCCGCCACCTTCATGCCGGCGAGCGGGCTGGCCAGCAGGTCGAGCCGGGCGCTGCCGGCGAAATCCTCGCCCTGCGGCTTTGCCACCGGCAGGGCGGCCCGGTCGGCGACGCCCCCCGGCGCTTCCACCGGCCGCAGCATGAGGCCGAGACGGGTCAGCCCGTAGCGGCTGCTGCCGCGCCAGGCGAGGCCGACGCGCCGCGCCGCCGGGGTCGGCGCCGGTGGCGCGGCGAAGCCGATTCGCGGCGGCGTCGGCGCGATCACGGTGATCGTCTTCCGGGCGATCCGGTTCCAGAACGGCCCGATGCTGAGCGTCGTCGAGCGGTCGAGCGTCTGCTGCGCGCGGAAACTGCCGGTGCCGATCCCGGCGAAACCCAGCGCCTTGCCGCCGATCCAGGCCGCCGGCGCGGCATTGCCGGCGCCGGTGACGATGATGGCGAGCGTGGAGCCGGCAAGTGCCGTCACCTTGTCCGTGCCGGCGCCGATCAGGCGCGGCGTCGCCCCCGCCCAGCGCGGCGGCGTGATCCAGGCCTGTACCGCAAGGCCCGGCCGGGCGAAGGGCGAGGTGAACTCGACACTGGCCGCGAGCCGCGATCCGGCCTGCGATCCGGCGGCGATCCAGGCGGCGATCACGCCGAGCAGGAGCAGGAAGCGCAGCGCGAACGGATCGTGTGCGGCGAAATCCGGCCGTGGCAAACCCACCCTGGCGGTGGCGAGGGCGCGATCGGTGCGGGCGCGATGCGCTTCCCAGAGCGGTGCCGCGCCGGCCAGCGCCGGCTCGTCGCCAAGGGCTGCGAGCGGGCGGTGCGGCAGGTGGGAATCGCGCTCGATCCTTCGGTCGGCTGCCTCCGGCGCGGGCGGGCGATAGTGCGTGATCGCGTGGCGCAGCGCGAGGCCAAGGCCGATCAGCGCGGCGAGATCGGCCCGCCAGCCGCCGAACCCGGCAAGCCCGACGATGAGGAATATCGCGATTACGCCGGCCGGCAGCATCGCGGCGAGGGCGACGGCCTCGATCACCAGAACGCGGCGCGCCCGCCGCCGCAGCCGGGCGAGGCGCGTCGCCGGCATTACCGGCGCTGCGGCACGATCTCGTCGCGCCAGAGATCGTCGAGCGCCTGCCGCCGGCGGATCAGCTGCGGCGCGCCATCGGCGATCATCACCTGGGCTGCCAGCGGCCGACCGTTATAGGTGCTGCTCATCGTCGCGCCATAGGCCCCGGCATCGAGCAGGGCGACCAGCGCGCCGGGCGCGAGATCGGGCAACTCGTAACTGCCGAACCGGTCGCTGCTCTCGCAGACCGGGCCGACCGCCTCGGCCGGCAGCGGCGCGCCGGCGGCATCGGCGGCGGCGACGGGGACGATGCCGTGAAGCGCGCCATAGAGCGCCGGGCGCATCAGGTCGTTCATCCCGGCATCGAGCACGACGAATCGCTCGGCACCGGCGCGCTTGACGAGCGTCACCCGGGCGATCAGCACGCCGGCCGGGCCGACCAGCCAGCGGCCGGGCTCGACGATCAGCTCCAGATCCTGGCCGCCGAGCACGCGGCGCACCATCGCCGCCTGCGCCGCGAAGGGGAAGGCGGCGCCGTCGTCATAGGGAATGCCGAATCCGCCGCCGAGATCAAAGCGGCGCACCGCCAGCCCCTCGCCGCGCAGCGTCTGGATCAGCCCGAGCACCCGCTGATACGCCGCCTCGAAGGCGGCGGGGGCGAAGATCTGGCTGCCGATATGGGTGGAAAACCCGACCGCCGCGATGCCGGGCAGGATGGCGGCGCGGCGGTAGAGCGCGCCCGCGTCATCGAAGCCGATGCCGAACTTGTCGCCCTTGCGGCCGGTGCTGATCTTGTCGTGCCCGCCGGCGGCGACATCCGGGTTCACCCGCAGCGCGACCGGTGCCGCACCCCCCATCGAAGCGGCGATGCCGGAGATCATCTCCAGCTCCTCGGCGCTCTCGACGTTGATCTGGCCGATCCCGGCTTCGAGCGCGCGGCGCAGCTCATCCTCCCGCTTGCCCACGCCGGAGAACACCATCGCCCCCGGCACGATCCCGGCGGCGGCGGCGCGGGCGAACTCGCCGGCACTGGTCACATCCGCCCCGGCGCCGCCGGCCCGGACCAGGCTCAGAATGGCGAGATGGTCGTTCGCCTTCACCGCGTAGCGGATCGCCGGCGCCAGCCCCTCGGCTGCGAACGCGGCGCGCAGGCCGGCGAGCCGCCCCTCGATCGTCGCGGCGCTATAGACCCAGCTCGGCGTGCCATGGGCGGCGGCGATGGCGGCGAGCGGCACGCCATCGAGGCACAGCCCGTCCATCGCGTGGAACGACAGGTTCGGCCGGGCGGCAACGAGGCGGCGCCAGGCCTGGTCGCTGGTGAGGGCGTTCATCATTCGGAGGGATATTGGTGAGGATAGGTGATCTGCCCCGCCGGGCCGGGCGGCGAGGGCGCGCCGGCGCGGCCGCAGGCGGCGAGGGCGGCGCAGGCGAACAGGACGAGCAGCAGCCCGCGGGTCATGCCAGCGCCTCCTGCCAGCGCGCCGCGGCGCGGGCGACATTGTCCGGCGCGGTGCCGCCCAGGGTACGCCGCGCGGCGACCGAGGCCTCGATGGTCAGCACGTCATACACCGCCTCGGTGATCCGCGGCTCGATCTCCTGCATCACCGCGAGCGGCAGGGCGACGAGGTCGAGCCCGCGCGATTCCGCCGCACTCACGATCTGCCCGGTGACGTGATGGGCGGTGCGGAAGGGCAGGCCGAGATCGCGCACGAGATAATCGGCAAGATCCGTCGCGGTGGCGAAATCGGCGCCAGCCACCGCGCGCATCCGTGCTGCGTCCGGCTCCATGTCGCGCACCATGCCGGTCATCGCGGCCAGGCACAGCTCGGCGGCGTCGGCGGCGTCGAACACCGGCTCCTTGTCCTCCTGCATGTCCTTCGCATAGGCGAGCGGCAGCCCCTTCATCACCGCGAGCAGCCCGGTGAGCGCGCCGAAAATCCGCCCCGCCTTGGCCCGGGCCAGCTCGGCGGCGTCAGGATTGCGCTTCTGCGGCATGATCGACGAGCCGGTGGTATAGGCGTCGGACAGCCGGATGAAGCGATAGGGCGCGCTGGTCCAGATGATGATCTCCTCGGCGAAGCGCGAAAGATGCACCGCGAGGATGGAGAGGGCGGACAGGAATTCAAGCGCGAAGTCGCGGTCGGACACCGAATCGAGCGAATTCGCGGTCGGCCGGTCGAAGCCGAGGGCGGCGGCGGTCATGCCGCGATCGATCGGGAAGGTGGTGCCGGCAAGGGCCGCGGCGCCGAGCGGGCATTCGTTCAGCCGCCGGCGCGCATCGGCAAGGCGGCCGCGGTCGCGCCCGAGCATCTCGACATAGGCGAGCAGGTGATGCCCGAGCGTCACCGGCTGGGCGGTCTGCAGATGGGTGAAGCCGGGCATGATCGTCGCCGCGTGCTCGGCCGCGCGGTCCGCCAGCGCGCGCATCAGCCCGCGCACCTGCTCGTCGAGACTGTCGATCGCCTTGCGCACCCAGAGCCTGAAATCGGTCGCCACCTGGTCGTTGCGGCTGCGCCCGGTATGCAGCCGCCGCCCGGCCTCGCCGATCCGCGCGACCAGCCAGGCCTCGATATTGGTATGGATGTCCTCGAGTGCGGGGTCGAAGGTAAAGGCGCCATCGGCGATCGCCCCGGCGATCTCGCCGAGCCCGGCGCGGATCGCCGCCTCGTCCTCGGTCGAGATGATGCCCTGCGCCGCCAGCATGCCGGCATGGGCGAGGCTGCCCTCGATATCCTCCTGCCAGAGCCGCTGGTCGAACCCGATCGAGGCGTTGATCGCCTGCATCACGGATGCGGGACCGGCGGCGAAACGTCCGCCCCATTGCAGGCGGGATGGTTGCGCTCCGGCCGGTTCGGCACCAGAATTCGTCGTATTCGGATTGGAAGAGGTATCGGCGGTCATGCGTTTCGGGCTTTCTCGGCGGCGGTTCGCGCAACTGGGTGCGGGTCTTGTCCTGCCTGACTTAACTTCGCTCGCCGGGATCGGCAAATCCGCCGCGGCGATGACGCTGCCGGATGTCGGCCCCAATCTCGACGCCACCGTGCCGCAGCCGGTGCCGGATTTCCATTTCCTCGACGCCTCCGGCCGGCGGATGACGCTGGCCGCCTTCCGCGGCGAGGGGCTGGTGGTGAATTTCTGGGCCACCTGGTGCCCGCCCTGCCGCGCCGAACTGCCGACCCTGCTGGCGCTCGACCCGAAGATCCGCGCCGATGGCCTGCGCGTCCTGCCGATCTCGGTGGACAGCCAGGGGATCAAGGCGGTGCGCCCCTATTTCGCCCGCCACCACATCACCGGCGTGCCGATGCTGCTCGACCCGAGTTCGAGCGCGCTCGATGCGTTCAACATCGGCGGCATCCCCTTCACCGTGATCGTCGACCGCGCGGGGCAGATGGTCGCCTCGCTGCAAGGGGCGGGGGATTGGGACACGCCGGCGACCATCGCGCGGCTGCGCCGGCTGGTGGGGCCGAAATCGCACGCCGCACCGTCCACCACGTCGACCTGATCCGCCGCGCCGGCTCTTGCCGCGCCGCGATCCGGCTGATAGGCCGCGCCTGAGGCAGAACCGGGACAGAGAACGATGGCTGAAAACACCGTAAAGAAAGTTGTGCTGGCCTATTCGGGCGGGCTCGATACCAGTGTCATTCTCCGCTGGCTGCAGACCGAGCGCGGGGCGGAGGTCGTCACCTTCACCGCCGATCTCGGCCAGGGCGAGGAGCTGGAGCCGGCGCGGCGCAAGGCCGAGATGTTCGGCGTCAAGGAAATCTTCGTCGAGGATCTGCGCGAGACCTTCGTGAAGGATTTCGTCTTCCCGATGTTCCGCGCCAACGCGCTCTACGAGGGCCAGTACCTGCTCGGCACCTCGATCGCCCGGCCGCTGATCGCGCAGCGCCAGATCGAGATCGCCGAGGCGGTGGGGGCGGATGCGGTGGCCCATGGCGCGACCGGCAAGGGCAACGACCAGGTCCGCTTCGAACTCGCCTATTACGCGCTGAAGCCGGATGTGAAGGTCGTCGCCCCCTGGCGCGAGTGGAACCTGACCAGCCGCACGAAGCTGCTCGAATTCGCCGAGGCGCACCAGATCCCCATCTCCCGCGACAAGCGCGGCGAGGCGCCGTTCTCGGTCGATGCCAACCTGCTGCACTCCTCCTCCGAGGGCAAGATCCTCGAAGACCCCGCCGAGGCGCCGGACGAGATCGTCTACCAGCGGACGATCAGCCCCGAGGCGGCGCCGGATGTGGTCACTGAAATCAGCATCGATTTCGCGCAGGGTGATGCGGTCGCGCTCAACGGCGTTGCACTCTCGCCGGCCACACTGCTGACCAGGCTCAACGAGCTGGGCCGCGACAACGGCATCGGCCGGCTCGACCTCGTCGAGAACCGGTTCGTCGGCATGAAGTCGCGCGGCGTGTATGAAACCCCGGGCGGCACGATCCTGCTCGCGGCGCATCGCGCCATCGAGAGCATCACGCTCGACCGCGAGGCCGCGCACCTGAAGGACAGCCTGATGCCGCGCTATGCCGAGCTGATCTATAACGGCTTCTGGTTCAGCCCCGAGCGGCGGATGCTGCAGGCGCTGATCGACGCCAGCCAGAACTCGGTCACCGGCCGGGTGCGCCTGAAACTCTACAAGGGCAACGTGATCGTCGCCGGCCGCGAAAGCCCCAACTCGCTCTACTCGGCGCGGATGGTCACCTTCGAGGATGACGAGGGCGCCTACAACCAGCAGGACGCGGCGGGCTTCATCAAGCTGAACGCCCTGCGCCTGCGCCTGGGCGGCGCCATCGGCCGGCGCGGCGGCGCGCTGTAGAGCATCATCCGATCAGATGGACTCATCTGATCGGATAAAGATGCTCTGGTTATCAACAAGATAGAGCACGATATCCGATCCAACCGGATCGGAACGTGCTCTAGGAGCTGGGCGCGGCCCGATCCCGACGGATCGGACGTCGCGCCCTATCTTGCTGATACCCTATCTTGCTGATGACCAGAGCATCGGTCCGGCCGGATGTCTCCATCCGGTCGGACAGGCTGCGCCTCCCCTTGCGGCGTGGATGACCTGCTCCACAATCGCCACATTTCCACCATCGCCGGGCCATCTCTTGCCCGCACGGAGTTTTCATGGCTGCGTGCGGTCCGGTCCGGTCGGTCCGGCGAGAGATGCAGTCCATTTGTGGAGGAGCAGAGCATGACCCCGATCCCGTCCCGCCTTTCCCTGCGCCGCTCCGGCGCCGCCGCCGCGACTATCGCCGTCGCACTGGCGCTGGCCGGCTGCACCAACCCCTATGATCCCGGCCAGCGCGCCCTGGGCGGAGCGGCGATCGGCGCCGGCACGGGGGCCGCGATCGGGGCGGCCACCGGCGGCAGCCCCGCGACCGGCGCGCTGATCGGCGGCGCGGTCGGCGCCCTCGGTGGCGCGCTGACAACCCCGCAACCCGCCCCGCCGCCCGGCGCCTATGGCACCTATCGTCGCCCCGACGGGCCGCAAGGCGACCAGTATCGCCAGTACAACCAGTACCGGCAGGGCGGCCAGTATCAGCAGGGCAATCAGTACCCGCAGAATGGCCAATACCGGCAGGACAGCCAGTATCAACAGAACGGCCAATACCGGCAGGATCACCGTGACCGCTATGACAACGGCGCTCCCGACCAGGGCAACCCGTACAACCAGGGGACTCCCTACAATCAGGGCAACCCTTATAATCAGGGAACCCCCTACAATCAGGGTAACGGCTACCAGAACGGCCAATATTAGAGCATCTCCCGATCCTCACGGATCGGATGTCGTGCTCTATCTCGTTGATAACCAGAGCGTCTTTATCCGATCAGATGCTTCCATCTGGTCGGATCACGCAGTAGAGCATTTTCCGATCCTCACGGATCGGATGTCGTGCTCTATCTCGTTGATAACCAGAGCATCTTTATCCGATCAGATGATCCCATCTGATCGGATGATGCTCTGTCCGCGCCGCCGGTCCGCCGGCCTATTCGTCCACGTAGGGGTTCTTGGTGCCGCGCAGCGAAAGCCGGATCGGCGCGCCCTCGAGGCTGAACCGCTCGCGCAGCGAGTTCACCAGGTAGCGCTGGTAGCTGTCCGGCGTCAGCTCCGCCCGCGTGCCGAACACCGCGAAGCTCGGCGGTCGCGCCTTCACCTGGGTGATATAGCGCAGCTTGAGCCGCCGACCTTCGACCAGCGGCGGCGGAAACCGCTCCAGCGCGCTCTCGAACCAGCGGTTGAGGGCGGAGGTGGTCACCCGCGTGTTCCAGATCCGGTCCGCCTCGCGCACCGCCGGCAGCAGTTTCCTGACGCCTTCGCCGGTTTCGCCCGAAAGCGGCACCAGCGTGATCCCCTTCATCTGCGAGAGCGAGTGTTCCAGCCGTTCGAGAATGGCGCGGCGGGTGCGGTCGCGATCTTCCACCAGGTCCCATTTGGTCAGCGCGATCACGCAGGCGCGCCCCTCGCGCTCGATCAGCCGGGCAATGGTGAAATCCTGGTCGTGCAGCCCCTCATGCGCATCGATCGCGAGCACCACCGTATCGGCGAATTTCAGCGCCTCGATCGTCGATGAGGTCGAAAGCCTCTCCAGCCCCGCCTCGACCCGCGCGCGCCGGCGCAGCCCGGCCGTGTCGAACAGCCGGTAGACCCGCCCGTCCGAATCGGTCAGCTCGGCGGCGATCGCATCGCGCGTCAGGCCCGGTTCGGGGCCGGTGATCACCCGCTGTTCGCCCAGCAGCCGGTTCATCAGCGTCGACTTGCCGGCATTCGGCCGCCCGACGATGGCCAGATGCAACGGCCGCTCGCCATCCTCCTCCGCAGCGCCGTCCGCCTCCGGCAGCGCCTCGACGATGCGGTCGACCAGGTCGGAGACGCCCTCGTTATGCTCGGCCGAAACCGGCACCGGCTCGCCGAGGCCGAGCGCATAGGCCTCCAGCGCCGCATTGCTGCCGCTGCGCCCCTCCGCCTTGTTGGCGACGACGATCACCGGCTTGCCCGCCCGGCGCAGCCAGGTGGCGAAATGCCGGTCCTCCGGCAGCAGCCCGGCGCGGGCGTCGAACACGAACAGCACGAGATCGGCCTCGTCCACCGCCGTCCCGGTCGAGGCGCGCATCCGCCCCGGCAACGTGTCCGGCGGCGCTTCCTCCAGCCCTGCGGTGTCGATCAGCTGCACCTTCACCCCGGCAAGCTCACCCCAGGCTTCCTTGCGGTCGCGCGTGACCCCCGGCTCGTCGGCGACGAGCGCGATGCGCTTGCCCGCCAGCCGGTTGAACAGGGTGGATTTGCCGACATTCGGCCGCCCGCAGATCGCGACCCGCGGGGTGCGGGCAGGGGAGGTGGTCATCGATACGCGGTCAGCACCGCGTTGCGGGTCAGCGCGAACAGCGTCCCCGCAGCGGTGATCGCGGCGAGGTCGGCCTCGCCATTGAGGGCCAGACCCTGGTCGGGCGGGGTGAGCAGCCGGCCGGTCACGGCGTCGACCACGATCATCCGCCGGTCCGAGCCGGTCAGCAGCAGCCCCGCGCCGGCCACCAGCGGGCCGTGCCAGGTGAGCGGCTGGCGCCGCCGCGCCGGATTGCCATAGGCCGGCAGGTCGGTCACCCAGCCAACGGCGCCGTCCGCCACCCGGATCGCCGCGAGGCGCTGCCCCTCGGTCAGCAGGAACAGCCAGTCGCCGGCAATGGCGGGGGTTTCGCCGCCGCCGGCGCCGATGCTCCAGATCCGCCGTCCCGAGCGCAGGTCGAAGGCGACGGTGGTGCCGGCGAGCCCGGTGGCGATCGCCAGCCCCCCGGCGATCACCGGGCTCGCGACGATGCTGGAGACATCGAGCGGATTGGTCTGGTCATAGCCCGCGGCAAGGCTCTGCTCCCACACGGCGGAGCCGCCGGTAGCGTTCACCCCGGCCAGCACGCCCGAGCCGAAACCGGCGACCACGATGCCATCCTGATAGGCCGGCGTGCCGGCGCCGAACATCGACCCGGCGGCGCCAGTCCCGGTCGGGAACCGCCAGGCGAAGGCGCCGGTCTTCGCATCGAAGGCCTGGAGCGTGTTGTCGAGCATGGTCACGAAGATCATCCCGCCGCCGAGCCCGGGGGCCGAGCGGAACGGCTGGTCGAGCGTCTTGGTCCAGCGCGGCTTGCCGCTCGCCGGATCGAGGGCGAGGAGCTGGCCGAAGCCCGAGGCGACATACAGCGCCGCGTCATCCGCCGCGATCCCGCCGCCATAGGCGAAGCTGTTGTCGTGTCGCGGGCGCATCGGGCGCCGCCACAGCCGGTGCCCGTCGGCAACCGCGCGGGCCTCGACCACGCCATTGGCATCCATGGTGAACACCCGCCCGGCGGCGACCACGGGGGCTGCGTGCAGCGTGCGGCGATAGGTCGCGCCAGCGCCGACATCGTCGCGCCAGGCCATGCGCAGCCGCGCGGGCAGGGCGCTCACGCCGGCATCATGCGCGGCGGTGGCGCCGGCCTGGCCCCACACCGTCCGCGTCTGCGGCGCCGGCAGCGTCACCGGTGGCGCCGCGGCGCCGGCGCGCAGCGGGTTGTGTGGCGGCAGCACCGGGATCTTGCGGCCCGGCACAGGCGGTTTCGGCGGCGTCGAGAGCAGGCCGCAGCCCGAGAGCATCGCCAGCGAGGACAGCAGCGCGCCGCGCCGCCCGATGGTGGAAAGGGCGCGAAGATCGGTCATGGTCCGGAGGGTCATCCCTTCAGTTTCGCAATCAGGCCCTGGGCGAGATTGCGCAGATTGGGCGCGGAGGCGGGATTGGCGCTGACCTCCGCCAGCAGCGCGCTGGCAGGGGCGGTCTTGCCGGCCTTGATGTCGAGCAGGGCGAGATCGAGCTGGGCCAGCGGCTGCCACGGATTGCCGGGCCGGTTCAGCGTCTGCAGCCCGGCGCGGGCGGCGGCATCGTCCTTCGCCCCCATCTCGTGCTGCGCGCCGAGCAGGATCGCGAGATCGCGGATCGTCGGCAGCGCGCCGCTGCCCGGCGCCGCGATCGCCGACCACTGGCGCTGCGCGGCCTGGCCATCGCCGCCCTGCTCATAGAGCGCTGCGGCGCGCAGCCGGGCGAGATTGGCATAGCCGGCCGGCGCGGTGGCGGCATATCCCGCGAGGCGCTTCGCATCGGCGAGATCGCCCGCCTTGGTCGCTCCGCCAGCCTGCTGGCCGATCTCGGCGATCAGCGCGGTGTAGCCTTCCGCCGCCCGCACATCGAGCTGATGGCGGTGCCACTGCCACGCCTTCCATCCGCCGATCGCGGCCAGCACGACCAGTGCGGCGGCAGCCATCGCGCCGGCATACCGGACGAGGAACTGCCGCGTGCGCTCGGCACGCAGGTCTTCGGCGACTTCATCGAAAATATCGGGCACTCGGGCTCTCGCTCGCTTGGCGCCGGGGAGGGGTATCCCGCGGGCTGGATCGGGTCATCGCGGCGGACCATAGCCGCGCGCGGCACGTTGGGCAACGTAACCAGGTCTTCATTTTTTCATGGCATTCTGCCGCTAATGCGACGAATGCTTGTCATGCTCTGTGCAATTCCGCTCGCCGGGTGCGGCATCGGCGCGGGTGCCACCGTGGCCGCGAATGTCGTCACCCTGACCACGATCCACCGCACCGTGCCGGATGCGGTCGTCTCGCTGGTCACCGGGCGCGACTGCTCGATGGTCCGGCTCGACCGGGACAAGAGCTATTGCGCGCCGAAATACATCCCGCCGCCGCCGCCGCCCTACTGCACCCAGACCCTGGGCGCCCCCGAATGCTGGGCCGATCCCGAAAAACTGCCGGACCACGCGCCGGAAATCGCCGAAGGCCCCTACCGCCTGACCACCCGCGCGCAGATCGAAAGCGCCGAGGGTCGCTGGCCCTAGAGCACTTTCCGATCCGATCGGATCGGATGTAGTGCTCTATCTTTTTGATAAATAGAGCATCTTTATCCGATCAGATGATTCCATCTGATCGGATGATGCTCTAGAGCACTTTCCGATCCGATTGGATCGGATGTAGTGCTCTATCTTTTTGATAAATAGAGCATCATCCGATCGGATAAGGATGCTCTGTTTATCGATACGATAGGGCACGCCTCCCGCCCGGCATCACGGATCATGCCGCGTCCCGAACAACATCCGCAACGACAAACACCGCAACGACAAACGCCGCCCCTGGGGGGGGGCGGCGTTCGCGTTGGTCCTGCGGAGCAAAGGCGCCGCCCGGCATCGCCCGGACCCGGCATGGCGCCGGAGCCGGGCGCGCGCCGGTTCAGTTCTCGCCCTGCGCCTGCTGGTTGCGGCGGCGGATGGCGGCGCCGAGGATGTCGCCGAGCGAGGCGCCCGAGTCGGACGAGCCGTAATCGGCCATCGCCTGCTTCTCCTCGTCGATCTCCTTGCCCTTGACCGTGAGCTGCAGCTTGCGCGCGGCGCGGTCGACGGCGGTGATCTTGGCGTCGATCTTCTCGCCCGGAGCGAACTTCTCCGGCCGCTGATCGGCCTTGTCGCGGGCGAGTTCGGCGCGGCGGATGAAGCCGGTGAGAACGTCGTCCACCTTCACCTCGAGGCCGTTCGCCTGCACGGCGGTGATCACGCAGGTCACGATCATGCCCTTGTGGACACGGTCGAGCACGCCGGCGGCGGGATCTTCCTCAAGCTGCTTCACGCCGAGGCTGATGCGCTCCTTCTCGACATCGACGTCGAGAACCTTCGCCTTGACCATGTCGCCCTTGTTGAACTTCGCCATGGCAAGTTCGCCCGGCTCGTCCCACGACAGGTCGGACATGTGGACCATGCCGTCGATTTCCGGCGCGAGGCCGACGAACAGACCGAACTCGGTCATGTTGCGGATCTCGCCTTCGACGATCGAGCCAACCGGATGCTCGTCGAGGAACTGCTCCCACGGGTTGCGCTGGACCTGCTTGAGACCGAGCGAGATGCGGCGCTTGCCGGCATCCACGTCGAGCACCATGACCTCGACTTCCTGGCTCGTCGCGACGATCTTGCCGGGATGCGCGTTCTTCTTGGTCCACGACATCTCGGAGACGTGCACGAGACCCTCGACGCCCGGCTCCAGCTCCACGAAGGCGCCGTAGTCGGTGATATTGGTGACCCGGCCGGTCGCCTTGATTCCGGGCGGATACTTGACGTCCACGCCTTCCCAGGGATCGGTCTCGAGCTGCTTCATGCCGAGGCTGATGCGCTGCGTGTCCGGGTTGAAGCGGATCACCTGCACCCGCACCGGCTGGCCGATGGTCAGCGCCTCGGCCGGATGGTTGATGCGGCGCCAGGCGATGTCGGTCACGTGCAGCAGGCCATCGACGCCGCCGAGATCGACGAAGGCGCCGTAATCGGTGATGTTCTTCACCACGCCATCGAGGATCTGGCCTTCCTTGAGGCCCTGGATCAGCTCGCTGCGCTGTTCCGCCCGGGTTTCCTCGAGCACGGCGCGGCGCGAGACCACGATGTTGCCGCGCGCGCGGTCCATCTTGAGGATCTGGAACGGCTGCTGCACGCCCATCAGCGGGGTGACGTCGCGCACCGGGCGGATATCGACCTGGCTGCCCGGCAGGAACGCCGTGGCGCCGCCGAGATCGACGGTGAAGCCGCCCTTGACGCGGCCGTGGATCACGCCGTTGACGCGGGCCTGCTGCTCATAGGCGCGCTCCAGTGCCGTCCATGCCTCCTCGCGACGCGCCTTCTCGCGCGACAGCACGATCGAGCCGTCCTTGTCCTCGTAGCGCTCGATATACAGGTCGAACGTGTCACCGGACTTGATCTCCTGGCCACCGAATTCCTTCAGCGGCACGCGGCCCTCGCTCTTCAGACCGACATCGACGACGACGAAATCATCATCGATGCGCGACACCCGGCCAGAGACGACCGAGCCCTCGAAGCCGGTATTGCTGCCGAGCGTGCTGTCGAGCAGCGCGGCGAAATCCTCGGTGCCGGAATTATGATCAGCGCCCTGCGAGCGCATGGCAGTTGCGGTTGAACCCATGAAGCGGTTTGAATCCTTGAAACGAGACCGTCTTGCGGCCGGTTTGGCTGGCGCGCCGCGCGGAGTTTCATCCGGTGCGGTCACGACTGTCCGGATCTGTCCGGACGAGGTTTCGGGTGCCGCCGTGGCGGACCGTTCCGGGGCGGCGCCGGCACTCCGCGAATCCCCCGAGCGGGAAATCCGCAGAACCGCGCGCTGTTCCGGCCGGGATAGTCCAATTCGTCCCGGCATCGGTCTGGCGACAAGCCGTGGACACCATGTCCGCGACTGTCGCGGGAATAGGCTTTTTCGCCCGGATTTGCAAGCTTTCCCGCACGTTTCGCCGCGCGCGGGCGGGCCAGAGGCTTCGCGGCGCCGAATCACATGCTATAAGCCGGCCCCGATGACGCATTCGCAGACTCCGGCTCGGCCGGCCCGCCTCACCCCCTCGCAGCCGCGCACGCGCCGGCGCCGCCCGCGCGCGCTGCCGGCCCTGCTTCTGCTCTCGCCGCTCGCCCTCGGCGGTTGCGGCCTGTTCGGCGGCAGCGCCAAGACCGGCGCCGACGCGGCCGCGCACAAGCACGCCGCCAAGCCGCTGCAACCGGCCGACGCCCTCTATGCCGAGGGCATCGCCCAGCTGCACAAGGGCGAGAACAAGAAGGCCGCCCAGCTCTTCGGCGAGATCGAGGTCAACTACCCGTACTCGACCTGGGCGAGCCACGCCGAGCTGCTCCAGGGCTACGCGCAATACCGCCGGCAGAATTTCGACTCCGCGGTAAGCGCGCTGAACCGCTTCATCGAGCTGCACCCGGCAAGCCCCGAAGCCGCCTACGCCTATTACCTGAAGGCGCTCTGCTTCTACGAGCAGATCGAGGACGTCCAGCGCGACCAGACCTTCACCCTCGAAGCCGCCCAGGCCTTGCAGGACGTGGTCTCCCGCTTCCCCGACAGCGCCTATGCTCGCGACGCCCGGATCAAGCTCCGCCTGGTCGAGAACCGTCTCGCCGGCCACCAGATGGAGATCGGCCGCTTCTACCAGCGGCAGAATCTCTACGCCGCGGCGATCAGCCGCTACCAGGTCGTGGTCCAGCAATACCAGACCACGACCTTCGCCCCCGAGGCGCTGGACCGGCTGGTGGAGTGCTATCTCGATCTCGGGCTGGTCAAGGAAGCGCGGCGGAACGCCGCCGTGCTCGGCCATAATTATCCCGGCTCGCGCTGGTACCTTCACGCCTATGACACGCTGCGCCGGCACGGGCTTGTGACCGACGCGGCGAAGCCGAAGGCCACGGGCGGGTTCCTCTTCGGCCTGCTCTGACCGGGGGCGGGCGGAGCCATGCTCACGGCGCTGTCCATCCGCGACGTCGTCCTGATCGACCGGCTGGATATCGGCTTCGAACCGGGCCTGACCGTCTTCACCGGCGAAACCGGCGCCGGCAAGTCCATCCTGCTCGATTCGCTCGGCCTCGCCCTGGGCGACCGCGCCGATGCCGGGCTGGTGCGCGCCGGTGCGGCCCGCGCGGTGGTCACCGCCTCCTTCGCCATTCCCGCCACCCATCCGGCGCTGGCGCTGCTGGCCGAGCAGGGGATCGAGACCGGCGATGAAATCCTGCTCCGCCGCATCGTCGCGCGCGATGGCAAGTCCCGCGCCCTGGTCAACGACCAGCCGGTGAGCGTGGCCCTGCTGCGCCGGGTCGCGGACCTGCTGATCGAGATCCAGGGCCAGCACGCCCAGTTCGGCCTGACCGACCCCGCAACCCAGCGCGAGATGCTCGACCGCTTCGGCGTCGCGCCCGCGCTGCGCGACGAGGTGGCCGCCGCCTTCTCCACCTGGCGCGCCGCGGAGGCGGCGCGCGAAGAGGCCGAAGCCGCGCTCGATGCCGCCCGGCGCGACGAGGAATTCCTCCGCCACGCGGCCGACGAACTCGCAACACTCGCGCCGCGCGCCGGCGAGGAGGAGGAACTCGCCGCCGCCCGCCAGCGCCTGCAAGGGGCGGAGCGCCGCGCCGAGGCGATCGGCGGCGCGCTTGCCGAGCTTGCCCCGCGCGAGCGCCGCTCTGCCGGACCGGCGGCGACGCTGCGTGCGGCCGCCCGCGCGCTCGCCCGCATCGCCGAGGCCGAGCAGGGCGCGTCCATTGGCCCCGCACTCGCCGCGATCGAGCGCGCCGAGGAAGCCCTGGCCGAGGCCGAGACCCTGCTCTCCCGCGCCGTGTCCGAGGCCGAGGCCGATCCGCGCGGGCTGGAGGCGATCGAGGAGCGGCTGTTCGCCCTGCGCGGCATGGCGCGCAAGCACGCGGTGCCCGTCGTCGAACTGCCCGCCCTGCTCGAACGGTTCCGCGCCCGCCTCGCCACGCTCGATGCCGGCACCGAGGCTCTGTCCCGCGCCGAGGCGGCGAGCCGCACCGCCCGCACCGCCTATGGCGCGGCGGCCGCGACGCTGAGTGCCGCCCGGCAGGCGGCGGCCGAGCGCCTCGCCGCCGCCATCGCCGCCGAGCTTCCCCCGCTCCGGCTCGATCGCGCCCGCTTCCTCGTCGCCCGCACCGACCTCGCGGAGGCGCAGTGGAACGCGAACGGCGCCGATTCGGTGCGCTTCCTCGTCGCCACCAATCCCGGCAGCGCGCCCGGCCTGCTCGACAAGGTTGCCTCCGGCGGCGAGCTGTCGCGCCTGCTGCTGGCGCTGAACGTGGTGCTGGCCGGCGAATCGCCCGTCGCCGCCCTGATCTTCGACGAGGTGGACAGCGGCATCGGCGGCGCCACCGCGGCGGCGGTCGGCGATCGCCTCGCCCGGATCGCGCGCGACACCCAGGTTCTTGTCGTCACCCATTCGCCGCAGGTCGCCGCCCGCGCCGATTCCCACTTCCAGGTCAGCAAGGCGAGCGGGCGCGACCGCGCGATGACGCTCATCAGCCGGCTTGACGCCGCTGCACGGCAGGAGGAAATCGCCCGCATGCTTGCCGGAGAAACGATTACCGATGCCGCGCGCGACGCCGCGCGCAGCCTGCTGGGCCACTCGTGAGCGCCCGCCCGCCTGGCCTGCCCGATGCGGCCGACCCGCAGGCCCGCCTCGCCGAGCTGCTCGCCCGCCTCGCCGCGGCGGACGCCGCCTATTACCGCGACGATGCGCCGATCATGGACGACGCCGCCTATGACGCCCTGCGGCGCGAGGCCGAGTCGCTGCGCGCCGCCCATCCCGAAAGCGCCGCAGCCCTCGACCAGGTCGGCGCCACCCCCTCCGGCGCCTTCGGCAAGCTGCGCCACCGCGTGCCCATGCTCTCGCTCGACAACGTGTTCGAGCCTGCGGATTTCGCCGAGTTCTGCGCCAGCATCCGCCGCTTTCTCGGCCTCGGCGCGGCCCCGCTCGCCTTCGTCGCCGAACCCAAGATCGACGGCCTGTCGATCTCGCTGACCTACGGGAACCGCCGCTTCATGCGCGGCGCCACGCGCGGCGACGGCACCGAGGGCGAGGACGTCACCGAAAACCTCCGCACCCTGCGCGAGCTGCCCGCCACCCTGCCGGACGACGCGCCCGATTTCATCGAGATCCGCGGCGAGGTCTACATGACCAAGACGGATTTCATCGCCCTCAACCAGGGCCAGTCCCGCCAGTTCGCCAACCCGCGCAACGCCGCCGCCGGCAGCCTCCGCCAGCTCGACCCCGCGATCACCGCCGCCCGCCGCCTCTCGCTCTTCGCCTATGCGCGGGGGGCTGCGAGTGCTGCGGTGGGCGAGACCCATTGGGACTATCTCGCCACGCTGCGGCGCTGGGGCTTCCCGGTGAACCCGCTGGCCGAACGGGTGAGCGAGGCGCAGGCCGAGGCGTTCCAGCGCTCGGTGGCCGAGCGCCGCGCCGGGCTCGACTACGATATCGACGGCGTCGTCTATAAAATCGACGATCTCGCGCTGCAGGAGCGCCTCGGCTTCGCCGGCCGCGCACCGCGCTGGGCGGTGGCCTGGAAATTCCCCGCCGAGCGGGCGCTGACCACCCTGCGCGGGATCGACATCCAGGTCGGCCGCACCGGCGCGCTCACCCCCCGCGCCCGGCTCGACCCGGTCAATGTCGGCGGCGTGCTGGTCAGCCACGCGACCCTGCACAACGAGGACGAGATCGCCCGCAAGGATGTGCGGATCGGCGACACGGTGGAGCTTCAGCGCGCCGGCGACGTCATTCCGCAGATCCTCCGCGCCCTGCCCGAGCGCCGGCCGGCCGATTCGGTGCCCTTCGTCTTCCCCGATCACTGCCCGGCCTGCGGCGCGCTGGCGATCCGCCCGGCCGGCGAGGTGGTGCGCCGCTGCACCGGCGGGCTGAGCTGCCCGGCCCAGGTGGTCGAGCGGCTGATCCATTTCTGCGCGCGCCCCGCCTTCGACATCGAGGGGATGGGGGAGCGGACGGTCGAGCAGTTCCACGCCCTCGGCTGGCTCCGGAGCCCTGCGGATATTTTTGCCCTGCGCGACCGCGAGGCCGCGATCGCGGCACTGGAGGGCTGGGGCGAGGTTTCGGCGCGCAAGCTCGTCGCCGCGATCGAGGCGCGCCGGCGTGTGCCGTTCGCGCGCTTCATCTTCGCCCTCGGCATCAGGCGGATCGGCGAGCAGAACGCCAAGCTGCTGGCCCGCCACTATTCCTCCTATGCCGCCTGGCGCCAGCAGATGGAGCAGGCCGGCGTGATCGGCTCGGATGCGCGGCTGGAACTCGGCTCGATTTCCGGCATCGGCCCGTCGATCGCCGAGGAACTCGCCGGCTTCTTCGCCGAGCCGCACAACCGCGACCTGCTCGACCGGCTGGTGCCGATGCTGACCATCGAGGACGAGGTTGCGGCGGAAGGCGGCGCGCTCGCCGGCAAGACGATCGTCTTCACCGGCACGCTGGAAACGCTGACCCGCCCGGAGGCGAAGGCGCGGGCCGAGGCGTTGGGCGCCAAAGTCACCGAATCGGTCTCGAAAAAGACCGATTTCGTCGTGGTGGGGGCGGAAGCCGGCTCGAAGGCGGCAAAGGCCGCGAGCCTCGGCGTGACCATGCTGAGCGAAACTGAATTCCGCGAGATCGCGGGGTTGTAGAGCACTTTCCGATCCTGATGGATCGGATGTAGTGCTCTACTCTCTAATAACTTGAGCACTTTCCGATCCTGATGGATCGGATGTAGTGCTCTATCTTGTTGCCAGGCAGAACACGCCCCGATCCGGATGGATCGGCGGTCTGCAGCACTCAGTCGTCCCGCTGGATGCGTTCCTGCCGCTCGTGGCGTTCCTGCGCCTCGATCGACAGGGTCGCGATCGGCCGCGCCATCAGCCGCTTCAGCCCGATCGGCTCGCCGGTTTCCTCGCAATAGCCATAGGTGCCGTTCTCGACCCGCGCCAGCGCCTGGTCGATCTTGCCGATCAGCTTGCGCGCGCGGTCGCGGGTGCGCAGTTCGAGCGCGCGGTCGGTCTCGACGCTCGCGCGGTCGGTGATGTCGGGCTCGAGGATGCCGCCTTCGGACAGGCTGGCGAGGGTTCCGTTCGCCTCCATCAGCAGGTCGTGCCGCCAGCGGAGCAGCTTCTGCCGGAAGAACTCGACCTGGGTCGGGTTCATGAACTCTTCATCATCGCTCGGGATGTAGTCCGGTGCAAGAGTAATTAACATGACTGTCACTTCCTCCAACGCACGGGCCCCGGGGTCAGTAAGGGTGAGGCCTCAGGCTGGCGGCTTATACCCGTGCCGACCGCCGCCGCCAAGGGCGGGGAGGGTGCAATTCACCTTATGGTCACAACCTGCCGTGGCGGGCGAGCTCGACCCGCGCGCGCAGGCGGATGGCGCCGACGATGGCGCGCAGCGCCGGGTCGGCCGGCAGCTCGATCTCTGCAGCACTCCGCGCCAGCGCGTCGAGATCCGGCGCGCCGCCGCCGAGAACCGCCCGTTGCAACGCGGCCAGCGCGCCGAGCGCGCGTTCGCCGGCGCGTTTCGCTGCTCCCTGCCGGCGGGCCTCGCCGCCCTCGTCCTGCAACCCGATCAGCGCGGCGATGCTCACCGGGGCGAGGGCGGCGGTGGCGTGCTGCGCCGGGGCGGCGAGGCTGAAGCTCTCGCCGGCCGGCCGCGCCGTGCCGCCGCGCGCGGTGCCGCCGATGCCGCCCGGCCCGCCCAGTCCTGAAACCCGTGTCATCCTCACCTCCCTGGGCGCCTCGCGCGGGCGCGCCGCTTTCCTTCGGTCAGCCTGTCTCATAGAGGCAAAATATTAACCTTTTCCTGCGAAACTGCGTCCTGTGACCAAAATGATCGCGCCAGATGAACCTGAATTTCACCTCGGATTTCGCTGATATCTGCCTCCGCGGC
This sequence comes from Acidiphilium sp. 20-67-58, assembly GCF_002255515.1. Classification (NCBI taxonomy): domain Bacteria; kingdom Pseudomonadati; phylum Pseudomonadota; class Alphaproteobacteria; order Acetobacterales; family Acidocellaceae; genus Acidiphilium; species Acidiphilium sp. 20-67-58. The sequence continues at coordinate 51,265 of NZ_NCAS01000003.1, forward strand.
CGCCATCGCTGGCGCGCGGCAATTCTGCTGCTCTGGGCAGCTTTCTATCTGCTGTTCGCCTGCGCGCGGCCGGCCTTCGCCGAGGTGCGGATCAAGGACATCACCGACATCCAGGGGATCCGCAACAACCAGCTGGTCGGCTACGGGCTGGTGGTCGGTCTCAAGGGCACCGGCGATTCGCTCAACAACTCGGTGTTCACCCGCCAGTCGCTGATCGGCATGCTCGAGCGCCTCGGCGTCAACACCCAGAGCCAGGCGGCCAACCTGCAGACCAAGGACATCGCCGCGGTGATGGTGACGGCGAACCTGCCCGCCTTCGTCCATAGCGGCGAGACGATCGACGTCACGGTCTCGGCGATGGGCGATGCGACCGACCTGACCGGCGGCACCCTGCTCGTCACCCCGCTGCTCGGCGCCGATGGCCGGGTCTATGCCGTGGCGCAGGGCTCGCTGGTCACCGGCGCGATCCAGGCGGCGGGGGCGAACGCCTCCTTCACCCAGGGCGTGCCCACCGTCGGCCGCATCACCAATGGCGCCATCGTCGAGCGCTCGGTGAATTTCAAGCTTGCCGCGCAGAAGCAGCCCAAGCTCGAACTGCGCAACCCCGATTTCACCACCGCGACGCGCATTGCCCAGGTCATCAACGCGCGGCTCGGCCCCGGCATCGCCACGGTCGACGATCCGCGCACCATCACCCTCGACCTCGAGGGGCGCAACGTCGTGCAGAACCTCGCCGATATCGAGGATCTGCGGGTCCAGCCCTCCACGCCGGCGGTTGTCGTCGTCGACGAGGCGACGGGCACGATCGTGATGGGGGCGAATGTTCGCATCAGCACCGTCGCCATCGACGAGGGCAACATCACCGTCACGGTAAAGAACACCCCGGTGGTCAGCCAGCCCAACGCGCTGGCCGGCGGCAACACGGTCTCGACCGCGCAGACCTCGATTTCCGTCAAGAAGGGGAAAGGCAAGAGAATGGACATCGTCCAGGGCAATATCAGCCTGCAGCAGCTGGTCTCCAGCCTGAACGCGCTCGGCGTCGCGCCGCACGACATGATCAGCATCCTCCAGGCGATCAAGGCGGCCGGCGCCCTGCAGGCGCGGCTGGTCGTGCAATGAGCCTGAGCCCGATCCCCGGCGCCGCATCGGCCGTTTCACTCGATCAGCTCACCAGGCCCGTAGCAACCCCGCCCGCCCGCGGCACCGCGCCGATGAGCAATCAGGCCATCGTCCAGGCCGCCCACAAATTCGAGGCGATGGCGATCGCCCAGCTGCTCAAGCCGATGTTCGCCTCCGCCGGCTCCGCCGCGGCACCGTTCAGCGGCGGCGCGGTGGAAAAATCGTTCCGCCCCTTCTTCATCAACGCGGTCGCGAAATCGATCGAGGCGCGCGGCGGCCTCGGCCTCGCGCCGATGATCGAACAGGCGCTCCTGGCCGAGCGCGACAGCACCAAGCCCCAGCCCGCCACGGCGACCTCCCCTTCCAGCTCCGTCCCCGCCCCCGGCGGATCGGTCGCCCCATCCTCATCCCCAGGAGCCGGATCATGAACACCGAAACCTCGCCCTGCGGCCCCATCGCCGCCGCGGACGCCCTTGCCGCCATTCTCGAGGAAGAAAACCGCCGTCTTTCCCTGCACGATTTCGCCGCCAGCGCCACGCTGGAAGCGGCCAAGCGCGGGGCCATCGCCGCGTTCGAGGCGGCGGTGGAAGCCGGCGCGAAGCTGCCGCCGCGCGAGCGCCGGCAGGCCGAGGCGGCGCAGCGCCGGCTGGAGAAGGCGGTCAGCGCCAATGGCGCGCTCCTGCGCGATGCGATCGAGACCCAGCAGCGCGTGATCCGCACCGTCATGCAGGCGCTCGACACCAGCCGCGCCGCGGTCGAGCCGCTGCAATCCTATGCGCAGGACGCCGCCGGCAGGCCGGTTCCGCCGGTCGCCTTCAACCTGCGCGCCTGATCGCGCCACACCTCTCCGACACGCCTCTCTGGCATGCCTCTCTGGCCAGATCGGGGCGGCTGTGGCATGGCCGGCAAATGAAGCTGATCCTGATCACGGAAGCCCCGTTCGACTCGGTGACCGGGGCCTCGTTCTACCATCGCCGCCTGCTCGCCGCCTGGCGCGAGGCGGGCGGCGGCGTCGAGATCTTCGCGCTCGATCAACCGATCGGCCCCGATTTCGCCGATCGGCTGCGGCCAGATGGCCCGATCCTGCTGGAGGGCGCGGCCTTCGCCCATGCCCGCGCCGCGATCCCGGCGCTGCAGGCGCGCGGCGCCTTCGCCCTCATCCATCACCCGACCTCGCTCGAACCCGGCACGCCGGAAGATGTGCGGCAGGCGTTCAAGTCGCTGGAGCGGGAGGCGTTGCCCGGCTTCGCCCGGGTCATCGCCGCGAGCGAGCCGATCGCCGGGCGCCTGTCCGCCGAATTCGGCGTGCTGCACGACCGGATCAGCGTTCTCGTCCCGGGCACCGACCGCTACGAATGCCGCACGCTCAACCCGGTCCTGCCCGATGGCAGCCCCTGCGCGGTGCTTTCCCTCGGCACGCTGACCTATCGCAAGGGGCACGATGTCCTGATCCGCGCGCTCGCCTCGCTGCACGATCTCGACTGGCGGCTGGTGATCGCCGGCGAGCTGCGCGACCCTGATTATGCCGAGGGTCTCGACCGGCTTGCCGCCGAGCTTGGCGTCGCGTCGAGGGTGGAGCGGCGGGGCCCGCTCACCGGCAGCGCGCTGGAGAATGCCTGGGCCGAAGCCGATCTCTTCGCCCTCGCCACCCGCTTCGAGGGGTTTGGCATGGCGGTCGCCGAGGCGATGGCGCGGGGCCTGCCGGTCGCGATCACCGATGGCGGTGCCGCCGGCGAACTGGTGCCGACCGGGGCCGGCATCGTCGCTCCGGTGGATGACGTGGCCCAGCTGGGCAAGGCGATGCGCCGGCTCGTCTTCAGCCCCGCGCTGCGGGCGCAGATGGGGGCGATCGCCTGGAAACACGCGCGCGGCCTGCCCCATTGGCCGGACCAGGCCCGGGCGCTGCGCGGTCTCGCGCTCGCGGCGGCCTGACCGCCGCCGCCCGGCATAGCATCGGCCTGACCGCCGCCGCGCGTCGCCCACTCATCCTATCGGCGGTTTGTCATCATCGCCGTGCAGCAGGAGAAAAAGCTGCCGGCACAGGCACTCGAAGGTGAATGGCTTGCGCAGCATCGCCGTCCGCGCCGCCCCATCCCCTGTCACCGAATCTCCTGCCGCCACCTCTCCCGCCTCCTCGGCGAGCCCGGTGACGAACAGCACCGGCAGATCCGGCCGCATCTCGCGCGCGCTGGCGGCGAGGGCGAGCCCGTTCATCGCGCCGGGCAGGCCGATATCGGCGATCAGCAGGCCGATCGTCGCATCGGCGCGCAGCCAGTCGAGGCCGGATTCGGCCTCCGCCGCCTGCCGCACGGCAAATCCCTGCTCGCCCAGCATGTCGGCCAGCAGCGACCGCAGCGCGTCCTCGTCATCGACGATCAGCACCACGTCGCGCCCCGCCGGCAGGCGTGAGGCGAGCGGGGCCACCTCGGCCTGCGTCTCTGTCGCCGGTGCGGCCGGCATGTCCGCGGCGGGGCAGGGGATGAACAGGTCGACGGTGGTGCCCTCGCCGATCCGGCTGGCGATCTCGACATGCCCGCCCGATTGCTGGACGAAGCCATAGACCATCGACAGGCCGAGCCCGGTGCCCTGGCCGGCCGGCTTGGTGGTGAAGAACGGCTCGAAGGCCTGCGCCATCACCGCCTCCGTCATGCCTTTGCCGGTATCGGCGATGCCGATCCGCACATACGCCCCTTCGCCCCGGCGCTGGCCGCGTGGCGGCGGGCCGAGCATCGCGTTGGCCGCCGCCAGCGTCAGCACCCCGCCCTCCGGCATGGCGTCGCGCGCGTTGATCGCGAGGTTGAGCAGCGCGTTTTCCAGCTGGTTGCGGTCGCAGAAGCCGGGCCGGATATCGGGCGGGCAGATTGTCCGCACCGCGATTGCCGGCCCCGCCATGCGGTCGATCAGCTCGTGCATGTCCTCGATCAGCGCGGGGATGTCGATCGCGGCGGGGGCCAGCGTCTGCCGCCGCGCGAAGGCGAGCAGGCGCTGGGTGAGGCCGGCGGCGCGGGCGGCGGCGCTGCGCGCTCCTTCGAGATACGACCGCGCGACCGCCATCTCACCCTGCTCCAGCCGTGCCGCCAGCATGTCGAGATTGCCGAGGATCCCGGTCAGGATATTGTTGAAATCATGCGAGATTCCGCCGGTCATCTGGCCGATGGCGTCCATCTTGTGCGCCTGCCGCAGCTCCGCCTCCACCGCCGCGCGCCCGCGCACCTCCGCCGTGGTGTCGCGCAGCACGACATGCGCGCCGTCGATCCGTCCGGCGCCGTCGATGATCGGTACCGAGGACAGGCCCAGCCAGACCCGCTCCGGCCTGCCGTTGCGGTCGGCGACGAGGCAATGATCCGGCAGGATCACGCATTCGCCCTCCAGCGTCCGGCGCAGAATGTCGAGGATGAGCCGCCGCACCCCGCCCGGCGCCTCGCGCGCCATCCGCCCGAGGCTGTGCGGATGCCACCGCCCGAGCAATGCGGCGCAGGCATCGTTGTAGATCAGCACGCCCTCCTTGCCCCACATGGTGGCGATGGCGGTCTGCGAGGCGCAGATCAGCTCGATCCGGCGGCGGCGGATCGCCGGCCACGAGCCGATCGGCCCGAGCGGCGTGGCCCCCCAGTCAAACGCCTCGATCAGCGCGCGCAGCGGGATCGGCGCGGCTCGATCGGGCTGCGGCGCGTGCACCTGGCTGACGCGCGCCAGGGTCAGCGGAATGGAACCGACCGTCATGTTGTGTTCGCCTCCATCCTGCGATGCGGGCGGATCCCGCCGCAGGCTTGCCACCATCGGAGTGGCCGTTCGGACGCCGCGTTCCGCATCGCGGTCCCTGCCGGCCCTCACGCACGGTCCTGGCACTTCAGCGCCCGTCCATGCGGGTCAGTATATGGGACTTGGCGAAAACATTACAAATTAATAAGATAAATTTTAATAAAGATAAATTATTCCGCCGTGGCGCCTCACTCCCCGATCAGCCCGGCCTTCTCGGCGGCGCGGCCATAGAGGAAGGTCCACAGCATGAGCAGCCCGATGGTCGCGTAGCCGACGATCGGCCCGACGATGAGAAACCGGCCGACCGGCAGCGAAAACACCAGCACGCTGCGCACCGCCGTTTCCACCACCAGCCCGATGCCCCAGACGATCGTCATCACGCTCATCACCCGCCGGAATCCCGGCTGGTCGCGATGCGCCTCGAATTCCGCGCTGTCCTCGGCCGATTGCCGCTTCAGGCTGGCGCTGGCGAGCACATAGATCAGCGGCCGGCGGATCAGCGCCGAGCCGATGAACACGAGGCCGATCAGCCCGGTGATCAGCGATTCGCGCATCAGCAGCAGCTTGGGCGAGCCGCCGAGCGCGAAGCCGACCAGGGACAGCGCGATGCCGCCCAGCACCATGACCGAAATCGCATCCACCCGCCGGTGGCGCGCGAATTCGACGAGACTCCAGACGATCGGCGGCGCCGCCGAGGCCATGATCGCGTGGATCTCGCCGACATGCGGCTTGCTGAAATGATAGACCGTCCAGGGCAGCAGGAAATTGAACAGGATTTCCAGCGCCATCATGACGCGCTTGCGGGTGACGATGCCCTTCATCGCAGGATGTCCGCCCCTTCGAGGAGTTGCGCCGTCGAGCGGCCGATCTCGTCCGCCGCCAGCGCCTCCGCCCGCCCGCCGAGATGGGCGGCGAGGAAATGCTCGGTGATCGCGTTGAAGGCGATGCTGTTTTCCGGCCGCGCGAACCCGTGCCCCTCGTCGGGGAACAGCACGTAAGTCACCGCGATGCCCTTCGCCTTCAGCGCCGCCACCATCTGGTCGGATTCCGCCTGGTTCACCCGCGGATCGTTCGCCCCCTGGCCGATCAGCAGCGGCCGGGCGAGATGCGCCGCCTGGTGCACCGGCGAGCGCTCGCGCAGCAACGCCGCCCCCTCCGGCGTTGCCGGGTCGCCGAGCGCGCGGGTGAAGATGCTGCGCCCGGCCTCCCAATAGGGCGGAATCGTCGCGAGCAGCGTCTCGAGATTGGACGGGCCGACAATATCCACCCCGCAGGCGTAGCGCTCGGGGTTCCGCGTCATCGCGGCCAGCGTCGCGTAGCCGCCATAGGAGCCGCCCATGATGGCGATCCGGCTCGGATCGGCGATGCCCTGGCCGATCGCCCAGTCCACCGCATCGAGCAGGTCGTCATCCATTGCCCGGCCCCATTCGCGGTCGCCGGCCGTGAGGAACGCCTTGCCGAACCCGGTCGAGGCCCGGAAATTGACCGACAGCACGGCATAGCCCCGATTGGCCAGCCATTGGTGATACGGGTTGAACCCGAAGGAATCCCGCGCCCACGGCCCGCCATGCACCAGCAGCACCAGCGGGCGCGGCGCATCCCCCCCATCCGGCGGCACGGTGAGGTATGACACGAGCGACAACCCGTCCCGCGCGGCGATCACCACCGGGCGCATCGGCGCGAGCGTGGCTTCGGCAAGATCGGGGCGTGTGTCGTAGAGTTTTTCGAGCTGGCGGCTCTCGCGGTCATACAGCCAGGCGACGCCCGGCGCCGTGTCCGAGGCGGCGCCGACGATCCAGAACCGGTCGTCCTCGCTGCGCGACTGGATGCCCCAATCGCCGATCCCGGCGGCGTCGAGCGCGTCGAGATCCGGCTGGATCGCGGGATCGAGCGCCACGTAGCGGTTGCGCTCGTAATTCACCCCATAGGCGAGCGGCGTGTTCTCGTGCAGCCGGACGATGATCTCGCCGATATCCGCCCGCGCATCCTCGGCAAGCAGCGTGGCGTCGCCGGTCTCAAGGTCGAGCCGGAACAGTGCGGCGGTATCGCGCCCCGCGCTGCTCAGCATCAGCGTCGTCCGCCCATCGGTGGTGAACAGGCCGAGCACGCCCGAGGTCATCGCGTCTTCCGGCGCGAACCGCATGAACGGCGACCAACCGCCGGCGCCATCCGGGCGCAGCACCGTCTGGCTGCCGTCGCCCTCCAGCCGCGCGGCGAGGCGCAGGGCGAAATCCTCGTCCACATCGAAGCCGGCGAGGCCGGGATTTTCCGCGATCATCGTCGCCCGCCCGGTCGCGATCTCGATCCGGTAGAGATCCGGCCATTGCGGGTCGCGCGCATTGTGGCTGACCACCGCCTCGCCGGGATGGCGGCGGGAGAGCTTGACGATGCTCGCCTGGATCGGCCCGTGCGGCGTCAGGTCGCGCATCGCCCCGGTCTCGCGGTCGACGGCGTGGAGATGGAAATTCTCGTCCCCGTCATTGTCCTTGACCACGAGCAGATGCCGCCCGTCATGCGCCCAGGCATAGCCCGGAATGCCGCGCCGCCGCTCGTCGGTCAGCGGCTGCGCCGCGTCGATCCGCCCGCGCGGGGCGACGAACAGGTTCAGCACCCCGTTGCGCGGCGCGAGAAAGGCGATCGTGCCCCCATCGGGGCTGATCTGCGCCCCCGCCCGGCGCGGATTGCCGAACAATGCGGCGCGCGGAATGAGGGGGAGGGCGGTGGTGTTTGTCGTGCGGTCCATGTGGACGTCCTATCGGAGATCGCGTCGCGGCGAAACCGCCGCGCCATTCAGTGCGGCGAAACCGCCGCGCCATTCAGTGCGGCGAAACCGCCGCGCCATTCAGTGCGGCGAAACCGCCGCGCCGGTCAGTGCGGCGAAACCGCCGCGCCATTCAGCGTGGCGAAACCGCCGCGCCGGTCAGTGCGGCGGTTTCGCCGCCGGGGCTCAGTGCAGCCGGTCGAGCCGCAGCCGCTCGCGCTCGTCGGTCAGCCGCCGTGCCGCGAAATAGGCCGCGCCCACGGCGGCGATGCCGGTCGCCCCGGCGAGCAGGAACATCAGCATGATCTGGTATTTCACCGCCGAAACCGGCGACAGCCCGGCCAGGATCTGCCCGGTCATGATGCCGGGCAGCGTCACCAGCCCGGCGGCGGACATGGTGTTGACGATCGGCAGCATCCCCCGCCGCACCGCCTCGCGGATCAGCGGGCGCATCGCGTCGCGGAAACGCGCCCCGAGGGCGAGCTGCGCCTCGATCGCGGCGCGCTCGCGCGTCACCGCCGAGAGCAGCGCGTCGAGCGAGAGCGAGGCGGCGTTGAGCGCGTTGCCGAGCATGATCCCGGCGAGCGGAATGGCATAGCGCGCGGCATACCAGGGTTCCGGGCGGATCGCGGTGGCGAGCGCGAAGATCGCGGTGATGAAGGTGGCCAGCGCCACGGCCGACAGCCCGGCGATCTGGTTGCCGTAGCGCACGAGCCGCCGCTCCGGCCGCGCCGCGACCTCGCGCCCCGCGATCGCGACCATCAGCAGGATGATGCCGAGCGTGAGCAGCGGCGCCTCGGCGGCGAAGACGAAGCGGAGCAGAAACCCGATCAGCAGCAGCTGCACCGCGCAGCGCGCCGCCGCGACCAGCAGCTGCCGGTGTAGCCTGAGGCCGAGCAGCACCGAGGCCAGCGCATCGACCAGCACGAGCGAGGCGGCGATCAGCAGGTCCGCCGGGGTGAGATCGATCGGGGTCATGCGAGGTTCAGCCGCCCGCCTTCGAGATGCATCCGGTGCGCGCCGAGCCGCTGCGCCTGCGCCTCGTCATGCGTCACCATCACGATCGCGGTGCCGGCGGCGAGCCGCAGCGCCAGCAGCGTCTCGACCAGCCCGGTCGCCTTCGGATCGAGCGCGCCGGTCGGCTCATCCAGCAGCAGCACATCGGGCCGGGGCAGGATGGTGCGGATCAGCGCGAGGCGCATCCGCTCGCCGGTCGACAGCCGGTGGATCGCCTGGTCGAGCAGCGCCGGCGCCAGGGCGAGCTGCGGCATCATCTCCGCTGCCGCCGCGCGGTCGGGGAAATGGGCGGCGGCCGCCTCGTGCCACCAGCCCGGCTCGGCCGGCAGATAGGCGACGCGCCGCCGCCAGGACGGTGCCGGCATCGCCGCGCGGTCGGCCCCTCCCAGCGTCACCCGCCCCTCATGCGGGTCGAGATCCGCGATCATCCGCAGCAGCACCGATTTGCCCGCGCCGGACGGCCCGGTGATCGCCACCGCCTCGCCGCGCCCGAGGGTGAGGTCGAACGGCCCACCCGCTGCGCCGCGCAGGCCGGCGGCCTCCAGGAAGCCGGCCACCGCCTCAGCCGGCGAAGGCGGCGAGCATCCGCGCCTCCGCCCGCATGCCGCGATGAAAGCAGCGCATCTCGAATTTCTCGTTCGGGCTGTGGATGCGGTCATCGTCGAGCCCGAAGCCGACCAGCAGGGTCTTGAGCCCGAGCTGCCGCTCGAACGCCTCGACCACGGGGATCGACGCGCCGCAGCCGGCCAGCACCGGCGCGCGGCCGAATTCCCGCTCCAGCGCCGCCCGCGCCGCGCGCACGAAGGGCAGATCCACCGGCACCACCAGCCCGGCCGAGGCGCCGTGCACCTCGAACCGCGCCGTCGCATCCGGCAGCAGCCGCGCGGTGACGAAATCCTTGAACCCCTCGACCACCTTCGCCGGGTCCTGCCCCGGCACCAGGCGGAAGGTGAGCTTCGCACCGGCCTCGGCGGGAATCACCGTCTTGGTGCCCTCGCCCTGATAGCCGCCGAAAATCCCGTTGATCTCGGCGGTCGGCCGCGCCCAGTTCTGCTCCAGCGCCGAGAACCCGCGCTCGCCGCTGGCATGGCGCAGCCCCACCCCGCCGAGCCAGGCGGCCTCGTCGAACCCGCTCGCCCGCCACGAGGCGAGCACATCCGCCGGAATGTCGAGAATCCCGTCATAGAAGCCCGGAATCGCCACCCGCCCGTCGGCGTCGAACAACTCGCCCAGAATCCGCGTCAGCGCGCGGATCGGGTTGAGCGCCGGCCCGCCGAACAGGCCGGAATGCAGGTCGCGATCGGGCCCTGCAATCCGCACCTCGACCGCCGCGAGCCCGCGCAGGCTGGTGGTGATCGCCGGGGTCTGCCGGTCCCACATGTTGGTGTCGGCGACGAGCACGAAATCCGCCTTCAGCGCGTCGCGCTCGGCCTCCAGCAGGGCGGCGAGCGAGGGGCTGCCGCATTCCTCCTCGCCCTCCAGCAGCACGGTGAGGTTCACCGGCAGGCCGCCCGTCACGTCGAGCCAGGCGCGCACCGCCTCCAGCACCATCATCACCTGGCCCTTGTCGTCCACCGCCCCGCGGGCGACCACGCGCGCCCCTTCCGGATGATCGACCAGCACCGGCGCGAACGGATCGCTCTCCCACAATTCCAGCGGATCGGCGGGCTGCACGTCGTAATGCCCGTAATACAGCACGGTCGGCGCCTCCGGCCCGGCGTGGTGATGCGTCGCGATCACCCCGGGCAGGCCCCTGGTCGCCGACAGGTGCGCCGCGAAACCCATCCCCGCGAGCAGGTCGCGCATGTGCGACGCGGCGCGCAGGCAATCCGCCCGGTGCGGCGAGGCCTCGGTCAGTCCCTGCGCGCTGATCGAGGGGATCCGCAGCAGCTCGAACCAGCGCCCGCGCGCGCTGTCCAGCTCCGCGTCGATATGGGCGAGAACGTCGTCGATCCTGTCGTTGCGCATCGGCTATCCCCCTGTTGGCGGCGCGACGATAGGGGAGGGCGCCGCGCCAGAAAAGCCGGCTTGGGTCAGGCCAGCCGGTCGATCGCCTCGGCGAGGCGGATATCGCGCGCCGAAAGCCCGCCCGCGTCATGGGTCGAGAGCAGGATCGTCACCCGGTTATAGACATTCGACCATTCCGGGTGATGGTCATGCGCCTCGGCCAGCAGTGCCACCCGCGTCATGAAGGCGAAGGCCTCCGAGAAATTGGCGAAGGTGAAGCGCCGCTCGATCGCGTCGCGCTCCTTCGCCAGCGTCCATTCCGGCAACAGGTCGACAAGGGCGGCGCGTTCGGCATCGGTCAGGCGGGGGATCATGTCGTGTCTCCTTGCGGTGAGAGGGCGGCGGCGAAAGCGTCGCGCAGGGCAGGGATCACCTCGGTCTCGAACCAGGGCCGCCGCGCCGCCCAGGCCCGTGTCCGCCAGGAGGGATGCGGCAGCGCAAACCGCGCGGGCAGATGCGCCGCGAAGCCGCGCACCCGCTCCTCCATCGACCCCTTGCCGAGATGATAGAGAATCGCGTGGCTGCCGACCAGCAGCGTGAGGCGGATCGCCGGCATCGCCGCGCGCAGCCGCGCCTGCCAGAGCCTGCCGCATTCCGGCCGGGGCGGGGCGTCGCCGCCGCGCGGAAGCCGTCCCGGGTAGCACAGCCCCATCGGCACGATCGCGATCCGGCTCTCGTCGTAGAACGCCTCCCGGTCGATGCCGAGCCAGTCGCGCAGCCGGTCGCCCGAGGGATCGTTCCAGGGAATCCCGCTCGCGTGAACCTTCGTCCCCGGCGCCTGCCCGACGATCAGCACCCGCGCCGTGGCCGAGATGCGGAACACCGGGCGCGGGCCGAGCGGCAGCGATGCGGCGCAGACCGTGCAGGCCCGCGCGGCTGCGGCCACCGCCTCGATCGTCTCGCCCCCGCCGCCATCCCCGCCCGCCGATACGGCGCCGAGCGGTGGGATCACGCCTCGAACCGGGCGATCTTCCACGCCTCGGGCTCGGCGGCGGCGGCGCGATACCAGGCATCGACCAGCTCATGCGCCCGCACCGCGGCGATATAGGCCGCGGTCGCGGCCGAGACCTCCGGCCGGTAGGTCAGCAGCCGCGAGACCACCGGCGCATACATCGCATCCGCCGCCGTCATCGCCGCGCCGAACAGGAACGGCCCGCCGGCGCCGAAGCGTGCGCGCGTCTCCGCCCAGATCGCCTCGATCCGGTCGAGATCGGCGCGCACCGCCGCCGCCGGCTCGGCGGGGTCCAGCCTGCGCGTGCAATTCATCGGCATGGCGAGGCGGAGTTCGCGGAAGCCGGAATGCATCTCGGCGGTGATGGCGCGGGCATGGGCGCGGGCGATGCGCGCCGCCGGCCAGAGCTGCGGCGCGATCTCGGCGCAATACTCGACGATGGCGAGACTGTCCCAGACCCGCGCGCCCTCGTGTTCGAGGAACGGCACCATCCCCGAGGGCGACGCCGCCTTGACCGCTGGCGTATGCCCGCCCGCCAGCGGGATCACCCGCTCCTCCACCGCGAGCCCGGCGAGCCGCACCGCCAGCCACCCGCGCAGCGACCACGAGGAATAGCGGCGGCTGCCGATATACAGGACCGATGAGGTGTCGTTCATGATCGAAGCTTAGAGCATCATCCGATCAGATGGAATCATCGGATCGGAACGTGCTCTAGCCCGGATGCTGCCGCCCCGCCATATCGGCCGTCCGCCCGCCATCGTCCCGCGCATCGCCCGGCTGCGGCGCGGTGCGGCCGATGAACGCGGCGATCTCCCGCCAGACCGGCGGCAGCAGCCCGAAGCTCGGCAGCACCGCGAGCAGCAGATTCACATGCGAGACCCGTTCGTAAACCCGCGTATCCACCACCGCGCCCTCCTGCCGCAGCCGGGCGGCGAGGGCAGCCGTGTTGGCCGGCGCGACGAGGCGATCCCGCGCGCCGGTGATCAGCAGCGATGGCGGGGCGGCGGCGCTCGCGTGGCTGATCGGCTGGCAGACCGGATCGTCGGCGAAGCGGTCGAAGATCCGGCGATAGACCGGCCCGGTCATCGGCAGGAAATCATAGGGCCCGGCGAGCCCGATGGCGCCGGCGAGTGCGGCTTCATCCTCCCCCGCAGCGGCGAGATAGTCCCCCTTCAGGGCGAGCATCATCGCGAGATAGGCCCCGGCGGAATGGCCAGCGACGAACACCGCCCGCCCGTCGCCGCCGAACTGCCCGGCATTCCGCCGCACGAAGGCGGTCGCCCGTGCGGCGTCGTCGATGAAATCCGGATAGCGCACCTCCGGATAAAGCCGGTAATCCGGGATCGCCACCACCAGGCCGAGCCGCGCCAGCGCCCGGCCGACAAAGGCGTATTCGCCCCGCGCGCCGCTCTGCCACGACCCGCCATAGAAAAACACCACCACCGGCAGCTTCCGCACGACCGGACCGGCCGGACGATGGATGTCGAGACGGTGGCGCGGCCCCTCGCCATAGGCGATTCCGCCGAGGCTGATGGTGCCGAAGCGCGGCACGATGCGGTCGAGCAGGTCGGTCGAGCTGGGAAACCGGGGCATCAAGCGGATATGGCCGGAACTTCCTGCCCGGCAATATCTGCCGGCACGGCAAAATCTGCCGCCCTGCCGTCCGCCGCCCATGCCGCCTGCCTTCGCTGCCTGCGCCCGCCGCCCGCCGGCGCGCAGCCTCTGGCACGCTTCATGCAAAGTTATCATCGGTCCGAACGGGGTACAGGCGCCAAAACCGCGCTTCCCCCGCCCGGCAGTGAAAGGGTCACGCACATGATCATCCGCAATCTCGCCGCCGCCGCCCCGCCCGTCGCCTATGCCGGCGGCGTCGCCTCCACCAGCCATCCCGGCTTCGGCGCCGCGCTGCAGGCCACCCTCGCCGGGCTGCAGGCCACCCAGGCCGGCACGTCCGGTATGCTGCAGGGCATCGGCCCCGCCCAGGCGCTCCAGGCGGCGCAGCAGACGCTGGACGGCAAGCAGCATCACCACACGCTGACCATCCCCGGCCTCGGCTGAGCCCGCCGCCGCGCAGGTGCGCCGCCCGACCGGATGCTTCCCCCCGGCCGGGCGATGCTCTATCCGGCGCGGATGACCGACACCACTGAACCATCGCCGCGCTGGGCCGGGCTCAGCCTCGCCAACCCGCTCGTCATGGGCATCATCAACGTCACGCCGGACAGTTTCTCCGGCGGCGGCGCCGATCCCGATCCCGCTACCCTGATCGAGGCTGGGCGGGCCATGCGTGCGGCCGGTGCGGCGATCCTCGATGTCGGCGGCGAAAGCACCCGCCCCGGCGCCGCCGCGGTGCCGCCCGAGGCTGAAATCGCCCGCGTTGTCCCGGTCATCCGCGCGCTCGCGGGCGATGGCGCGGTGGTCTCGGTCGATACCCGCAACGCCGCCACCATGCGCGCCGCCCTCGAAGCCGGAGCGCGCATCGTCAACGACGTCTCCGGCCTGCGCCACGATCCCGAAGCCGCCGGGCTGGTCGCCGCCGCCGGCTGCCCGGTGATCCTGATGCACATGCGCGGCACCCCGGCGACGATGAACGCGCAGGCGGTCTACGCCGATCTCCTCGCCGATGTCGTGGCCGAGCTTGCCGCCACCCGCGACGCCGCCCTCGAAGCCGGCATCGCGCCGGCCGCCATCGCGCTCGATCCCGGCTTCGGCTTCGCCAAGCAGGGCGCGCAGAACGTGGCGCTGCTGCGCGCCCTGCCGGCGTTCCGCGCGCTCGGCCACCCGGTCCTGGCCGGCGTCTCGCGCAAGCGCTTCATCGGCGAGCTGGCCGGCGAGCCCGACCCCGCCCGCCGCGACCCCGGCTCCATCGCCGCCGCCCTGTTCGCTGCGGGGCAGGGGGCGGCGATCCTCCGCGTCCATGATGTCCCCGGCACGGTGCAGGCGCTGCGCGTCTGGCAGGCCCTTGCCGCGTCCTGACTGGACCGCGGGCGCGTCTCTTGGGATACTGCGCCCGCCGCTCCGCCCCGCGCCCGCCCGGCGCCAGCAAGGTTTCGATCCGCGATGAACCAGATCCCGCCCCGCCCCAAACGCCGCCTGTTCGGCACCGACGGTATTCGCGGCCGCGCCAACACCGCGCCGATGACAGCCGAAATCGCGCTGCGCCTCGGCCAGGCCGCCGGTCTGCGCTTCACCCGCGGCGATCACCGCCACCGCGTCATCATCGGCAAGGACACCCGCCTGTCCGGCTACATGCTCGAACCGGCGCTGACCGCCGGCTTCATCGGCGCCGGGATGGACGTGACGCTGGCCGGCCCGCTGCCCACCCCCGCCATCGCCATGCTCACCCGCAGCCTGCGCGCCGATCTCGGCGTCGTCATCTCCGCCTCGCACAACCCGTTCGAGGATAACGGCATCAAGCTGTTCGGCCCGGACGGCGCCAAGCTGTCCGACGTGGTGGAGGCCGAGATCGAGGCGCTGATGGAGCAGGATCTCGCCGGCCGCCTCGCCGCCGCCTCGGCGCTGGGCCGCGCCACGCGGCTGGTCGATGCCGCCGGCCGCTACGTCGAATCCGCGAAATCGAGCCTGCCGCGCGGCCTCCGGCTCGACGGGCTGCGCGTCGTGCTCGACTGCGCCAATGGCGCCGCCTACAAGGTCGCCCCGGCGGCGCTGTGGGAACTCGGCGCCGAGGTCATCCCCCTCGGCGTCAGCCCGGACGGGTTCAACATCAACCACGAATGCGGCTCGACCGTCCCCTCCGCCCTCTCGGCGGCGGTGGTGCGCCACCGCGCCGATATCGGCGTCGCCCTCGATGGCGATGCCGACCGCGTGATCCTCGCCGACGAGCGCGGCCGCATCATCGATGGCGACCAGGTGCTGGCGCTGATCGCCCGCGCCTTCCAGGCCGATGGCAGACTGTCCGGCGCCGGCATCGTCGCCACCGTGATGTCCAATCTCGGGCTGGAGCGCTACCTCGCCGGCCTCGGCCTCGCCCTGCACCGCACCCCGGTCGGCGACCGCTACGTCGCCGAAACCATGCGCGCGCACGGGCTCAATCTCGGCGGCGAGCAGTCCGGCCATGTCATCCTCGCCGATTTCGCCACCACCGGCGACGGGCTGATCGCCGCCCTCCAGGTGCTGGCGGTGCTGGTGCGCGAGGGACGGCCGGCGAGCGAGGTCTGCCGCCTCTTCACGCCATTGCCGCAATTGCTGCGCAATGTCCGCTACAGCGGCGCCTCGCCATTGCTCTCGCCCGTGGTCACGGCGGCGGCAACGGCGGCGGAGGCGCGGCTCGCCGGCAGCGGTCGCCTGCTGCTGCGCGCCTCCGGCACCGAGCCGCTGATCCGGGTGATGGCCGAGGGCGAGGACGAGGATCTCGTCGCCGCCGTGGTCGACGAGCTTTGCGCCGTGATCGAGGCGGAATCGGCGCGCTGAGCGCGGCAATGGGCTGGTTCCGCGTCCTCGCCATCGGCGGGTCGGACAGCGGCGGCGGCGCCGGCATCGAGGCCGACGTCAAGACCATAACCGCCCTGGGCGGCTACGCGATGACCGCGATCACCGCCGTCACCGCGCAGGACACCGCCGGCATCGCCGCCATCGCCCCGGTCCCGCCCGATCTCGTCGGCCGCGCCATCCGCATGGTGGTGGCCGATCTCGGCGTCGATGCGATCAAGCTCGGCATGCTCGGCAGCGCCGGGACGGCCGAGGAGGTCGCCCGGGCGATCTCGGCCGCCGCCCCCGCCGCCCCGCTGGTGCTCGACCCCGTCCTCGCCTCGACCAGCGGCACCGCGCTGGCCGGCGCGGGCGCGCTCGCAATCATCCGCGACCACCTGCTGCCGCGCGCCACGCTGATCACCCCCAATCGCGACGAGGCGGCGGCGCTCACCGGAGGCGCGGTGGACACGGCGGCGGACGCGCTGCGCGCCGGCGCCGCGCTGCTCGGCATGGGCGCGCGGGCGGTGCTGCTCAAGGGCGGCCATTTCGAGGAGGACACACTGGTCGATCGCCTGTTCACCGCGGAGGGGATGACCGTCTTCACCCATCAGCGCATCGCAACGCGCCACACCCACGGCACCGGCTGCACGCTGGCGAGTGCCATCGCCTGCGGCCTCGCCCGCGGGCTGGGACTGGCCGAGGCGATCGCCGCCGCCGAGGCGTTTCTCGCCGCCGCCCTGCGCGCGTCCCCCGGTTACGGCAGCGGCCACGGCCCGCTCGGCCATGCCCGCGCCGCGATGCCCTTGCAGGATCGCCCGCCGTCATGATCTCATGAGCCTGTCAACGACAACACGGAGGAACCACCGATGAACCCCCTTTATCACGCGCGCGGCCACGCCACCGGCGGGCGCACCGGCCATGCCGAGACCAGCGACGGCCGCCTCAAGGTCGATCTGAGCACGCCGAAGGAACTCGGCGGCGATGGCGGTGTCGGCACCAACCCCGAGCAGCTCTTCGCGCTCGGCTATTCCGCCTGCTTTCTCGGCGCGCTGAAATACGTCGCCGGCCAGGAAAAGGTGAAGATCCCCGAGGACGCTGCGGTGCATGCCGAGGTCGGCATCGGCCCGCGCGACGACGGCACCGGCTTCGGCATCACCGCCCATCTCACCGTCACCATCCCCGGCATGGACCGCGCGGCGGCGGAAGACCTGGTGCGCAAGGCGGAAATCGTCTGCCCCTACGCGCATGCAACGCGGGGTAACATCGAGAGCAAATTCGCCGTCGGCTGAAAGCATTCCTTAAGCTTTTCGGTCTATCGGGATGTCATGAAGTCGGACACGGCCCAGGCATCCCGCAACGGACTTTCCGGCGCCCGGCTGCGCCCCGCACACCGGCGCGCCCGCCATGGATAGTATCGGCGGCAACATCGCGGTCGACGATGGCGGCCTTGGCGGCCGTCAGGAACAGATCACCGTCATCGGCTTTGCGCTCGATGCCGCGACCGAGACCGTGCTGCGCGAAGGATTGCAGGATCTCGCCCAGACCGGCATCCACAACACCGCCGACATCCGCCGCGGCACCGTCAAGACCGCCATCGCCACCCTCGCCAAGATGCCGACGCCGCAGATCGTCGTCGTCGATATCGGGCGGGACGAGCGGCCGATACAGGGCCTGCTCGAACTTGGCGACGTCATCGAGCCCTCGGTCTCGCTGCTCGTCATCGGCGAGATCGACGATGTCGATCTCTATCGCGACATCACCCGCCGCGTCGGCGCGGTGGACTACCTGTTCAAGCCGATCAACCGCGAGATCGTCACCCGCCACTTCGCCTCGCTGATCACCCGCAACGCCCCGGTGACCGACCTCACGCGCGGCGGCCGGGTGATCTCGGTCATCGGCGCCCGCGGTGGCGTCGGCACCAGCACCATCGCCGCCGCGCTGGCCTGGTATCTCGGCGTCGATGCCAGCCGCCACACCCTCCTGCTCGATGCCGATCCCTTCATCGGCCCGACACAGGAATGGTTCGGCGTGACCTTCCAGCATGCCTTCCAGTCGCTGCTGGCCGATCCGGGTGAGGATCCGGGGGCGGCGGTCGCCGCCGCCGTCTGCCCGGTGCGCAACCGCCTGCACGTGCTCGGCTCGCCGCCCGATCTCGAACGCCAGCCCGCAGCCCCGCCAGGCGCTGCCCGCCGCGTC
Organism: Acidiphilium sp. 20-67-58; assembly: GCF_002255515.1. Classification (NCBI taxonomy): domain Bacteria; kingdom Pseudomonadati; phylum Pseudomonadota; class Alphaproteobacteria; order Acetobacterales; family Acidocellaceae; genus Acidiphilium; species Acidiphilium sp. 20-67-58. The sequence continues at coordinate 69,507 of NZ_NCAS01000003.1, forward strand.
ATCGACGCGATCCGCATGCGGTTCAATTTCGTCATCGTCGATCTGCCCTTCATGCCTATCCAGCAGCACCGCGAACTGCTCGAACTCTCGCAGCACCGCATCATCGTGCTCGATCCGAGCCTCGCCAGCCTGCGCGACACGGTGCGGCTGATCGCCGCCGCGACCATACCGGGGCAGCCCCAGCGTCCCACCATCCTGCTCAACCGCGAGGGCGCGTCCGGCGGGCTGCGCCGCAAGCAGATCGAGGACGCGCTGAAGCGCAAGGTCGATCTCAGCCTGCACGACCTGCCGAAACTCTTCACCGGCCTCGCCGCGCAGGAGCGCTTTGCCGGGGCGCCCAAGGGGCCGCTGCTTCGCCTCATCGAAGACCTCGCCCGCGAAGCCGGGTTCGAGCGCGGCCGCAGCGCGCCCGCCTGATCCGGTCCAGCTTCTCAAATCCGCCTGCGCGCCAACACTTGCGCGCCCCGAACGCAAGCCCTTAGAGCACGTTCCGATCCATCAGGATCGGATGTCGTGCTCTATCTTGTTGATAATTAGAGCATCTTTATCCGATCGGATGATCCCATCTGATCGGATGATGCTCTAGCCGCCGGCCCGCAAGCCGATCTCCATCGCCGCGTCGCCCAACCGCAGCCGGCTCACCCGCGCCGGCGCCTCGGCAATGACGGCGCCGCCGCGGATCACCCGCCGCCGCGCCGCCCGGGTGCGGATCGCCTCGATCGGATCGGCCGCGTCGAGCTGCACCAGATCGCCCCGGCAGCCGGGGGCCATGCCATAGCCCGCGAGCCCCATCGCCCGCGCCGCGTTCGCCGTCACCGCGTCGAAACAGGCGCGCATCGCCTCCACCCCGGTCATCTGCGCGACATGCAGCCCCATCGAGGCCACCTCCAGCATGTCGTGCGTGCCGAGCGGATACCACGGGTCCATCACGCAATCATGCCCGAAGGCGACATTCACCCCCGCCGCCATCAGCTCCGGCACCCGCGTCAGGCCCCGCCGCTTCGGATAGGTATCGTGCCGCCCCTGCAACGTGATGTTGATCAGCGGATTGGCGATGGCGGAAATCCCCGCCTCGGCGATCAGCGGAATCAGCTTGCTCGCGTAGTAATTGTCCATCGAGTGCATCGAGGTGAGGTGTGAGCCGGCAACCCGCCCCTGCATCCCGTGCCGCACGGTCTCCGCCGCCAGCGTCTCGATATGGCGCGACAGCGGATCGTCGCTCTCGTCGCAATGCATGTCGACCATCATGCCGGCTTCGGCCGCGATCGCCATCAGCTGGCGCACGCTCTCGGCCCCGTCCGCCATGCTCCGCTCGAAATGCGGAATCCCCCCGATCACGTCGATCCCCATCGCCATCGCCCGGCGCAGGTTCTCCGCCGCGCGCGGGTAGCGCAGCCAGCCATCCTGCGGAAAGGCGACGAGCTGGATGGTGATCCACGGCGCCATCTCCGCCCGCAGCGCCGTCAGCGCCTCGACGGCGAGCAGCCGGTCGTCGCAGATATCGACATGCGAGCGGATCGCCCCGATCCCCTGCGCGATCGACCAGGTGCAGAGACGCTTCGCCCGCGCATGGATCGCCTCCACCGTGAGGTCCGGCTTCAGCTCGCCCCAGAGCGCGATCCCCTCCAGCAGCGTGCCGCTGCGGTTCAGCCGCGGCAGGCCGAGCGAGAGGGTGGAATCCAGATGCAGGTGCGAATCGACGAAAGGGGGCGCGACCAGATCCCCCGCCGCATCGATCACGGTCTCCGCCGTGGCGCCTAGCCCCGGCGCCACCGCCGCGATCACCCCGTCGCGGATCAGGATATCCACCCCGCGCCGCCCATCCGGCAGCGTCGCGTCGCGGATGAGCAGCCCGGCGGTCACGGGAACAGTCTCGTCGCCGTCCATCCCGCCCCGGCGCGGCTGAACACCGCCCGGTCATGCAGGCGGAACTCCCGGTCCTGCCAGAACTCGATCGTCTCCGGCGTCACATGCCAGCCCGACCAGTGCGGCGGGCGGGGGATCGGCCCCTCGGCATAGCGCGCGGTCGCCTCTTCCAGGCGCCGTTCAAGCTCCTCCCGCGCGCCGAGCGGGCGCGACTGGTCGGACGCCCAGGCGCCGAGCCGTGAAATCCGCGGCCGGCTGTCGAAATACGCATCCGCCTCTTCATCCGGCACGGTGCGGCACCGCCCCTCGATGCGGATCTGCCGCCGCAGCGACTTCCAGTGGAACAGCAGCGACACTGCCGGATTCGCCCGGATCTCCAGCGATTTCCGGCTCTCCAGGTTCGTGTAGAAAATAAATCCGGTTTCATCCCATGATTTCAGCAGCACGATCCGGGCCGAAGGCCGTCCGTCCGGCGTGGCGGTGGCCAGCGTCATCGCATTGGGATCATTGGGTTCGCTGGCCTCGGCGTCCTGCATCCAGGTGGCGAAAAGCCGGAACGGATCGGCACTGACATCGATCATCGGTTGCTCTCTCTTCCGTGTCGCAATATTTGATAGTCCATGCCGCCCCCTGCCACCACCCCGGCAGGGAAGGCCGCGACATGCCAGACTGGAGCCCCCGACATGCAGGAATCCACCCCGACCTACCCGCTCACCGGCACGCTGATGCGTGGCAAGCGCGGCGTCATCATGGGGGTTGCGAACAACCGCTCGATCGCCTGGGCCATCGCGCAGGCCGTCGCCGCGCAGGGCGGCGAACTCGCCTTCACCTATCAGGGCGAGGCGCTGGAGAAGCGCATCCGCCCGCTCGCCGAAAGTGTCGAGTCCGACCTCGTCATCCCCTGCGACGTCACCGACGATGCGGCACTCGACGATGCCTTCGCCGCCATCGCCGACCGCTGGGGCGAGATCGACTTCCTGGTCCACGCCATCGGCTTCGCCGACAAGCAGTTCCTCCGCGGCCGCTATGCCGACACGCCGCGCGCCGCCTTCCTCCAGGCGATGGACATTTCCTGCTTCTCCTTCACCGCGGCCGCCCAGCGCGCCTCGGCGCTGATGAAGCGCGGCGGCGCGATGGTGACGCTGACCTATCTCGGCGCCGAGCGCGTCACCCCGCACTACAACGTGATGGGCGTGGCCAAGGCGGCGCTGGAAGCCTCGGTGCGCTACCTCGCCGCCGATCTCGGGCGCGACGCGATCCGGGTCAACGGCCTGTCCGCCGGCCCGATCAAGACGCTCGCCGCCTCCGGCATCGGTGATTTCAGCTACATCCTGAAATGGAACCAGCTCAACGCGCCGCTGGAGCGCAACGTGATGCTGGAGGAAGTCGGCGCCTCCGGCCTCTATCTCCTGTCCGACCTCTCCCGCGGCGTGACCGGCGAGATCCACCACGTCGATTGCGGCTATCACATCGTCGGCATGAAGAACCCGATGGCGCCGGACATCGACGCCGTCGGGTAGCGCGGTTTCCGATCCCGATGGATCGGATGACGCTCTATTATCTTGACAATAAAAGAGTTTTTATCCGATCAGATGGAGCCATCTGACCGTATGATGCTTTAGAGCACGTTCCGATCCATCAGGATCGGATGTCGTGCTCTATGATATTGATAATTAGAGCATCTTTATCCGACCAGATGAGTCCATCTTACCGGATGATGCTCTAGATCGGCTTGTGCGCCCGGTCGATCAGCCGCCGCAGCAGGCCGGGTTTCTTCTCCGCCCGCGCCGGGGCGGCCACTGCCGAAGCCGCCTCGGCGGCGCGGCGGTCCTTGGTCTTCAGCCACTCGTCAAGGCTCATCTTGGCCTTGGCGGCGCGCTTGCGTTCATAGTCGAGCTGGGCATCGGTCATCTTGCGGGTCATGCGCGCGCCTGTGCCAGAACAACCCGCCAGTATCAAGCGCCCCCTGATCAAGTACCCTCGCGCGCATCCCGCCCGCCGGCGCCGAAGCGGCGCAGCATCGTCCGCTCGAAGGCGCCGAGTGCGGCATAGATCCCGATCCCGGTCAGCGCGAGCAAGGTGAGGGCGGCGAACATGCGCGGTATCTCCAGCCGGTAGCCGGCCTCCAGGATGCGCCCGGCCAGGCCGCCGGCAAACCCGCCCGAACTCGCGACGAACTCCGCCACCACCGCGCCCACCAGCGCCAGCGTGCCGGCAATCCGCAGCCCGGCGAGAAAGAAGGGCAGGGCGGATGGCAGCCGCAGCAGCGCCAGCGTCTGCCATCGGCTTGCCCCGTTCAGCCGGAACAGGTCGGCCAGCTCCGGCGGCGTCGCCGCCAGCCCCGCCGCAGTGTTGGACAGCACCGGGAAGAACGCGACGATGGTGGCGCACACCACCATGGCAGCGAATTGCTGATGCACCCAGATGATGATCAGCGGTGCGATGGCGACCACCGGCGTCACCTGCAACACCACCGCCCAGGGCTGGATCGCCGCGCGCGCCAGCCGGCTCGCCGCCATCGCCATCGCCAGCGCCATGCCGAGCAACGCCGCCGCCAGCAGCGCCGCCCCGGTCACCGCGAGGGTCGAGACCAGCGACAGCAGCAGCGAGGCCCGGTCCGCCCAGAATGCGATCACGATCGCCGCCGGCCCCGGCAGCACGTAAGGCTTCACCCGCAAGCCGATCACCAGCCCCTGCCACAGCGCCAGCGCCGCAACGCCAAAGACGATCGGCGCCCATCGCTCGGCGCGTCTCATGCCGGCATCACCGCGCGCAGCGTCTCCGTCACCTCGCGGACCAGCGCGGCATAGGCTGGATCGGTCCGCCTATCCCCGCCCTCGGCGAGCGGGCTGGCAATCTCCGCGGCGATCCGCCCCGGCCGCGGCGTCATCACCACGATGCGCGTGGCGAGATACGCCGCCTCGTAGATCGAATGGGTGACGAACACGATCGTGCTGCCGGTCTCCCGCCACAGCGCCAGCAAATCATCCTGCAACCGATTGCGGGTGAATTCATCAAGGGCGGCGAACGGCTCGTCCATCAGCAGCAGCCGCGGCCGCGACACCAGCGCCCGCGCGATCGCCACCCGCATCCGCATCCCGCCCGACAAGGCGGCCGGCTTCGCATCCTCGAACCCCGCCAGCCCGAGTCGCGCCAGCAGCGCATGGACCGAGGCCGCGTCCTCCTCGAAGTGTTGCCCGGCGAGGCGCAGCGGCAAATGCACGTTCCGCGCCGCACTCGCCCAGGGGAGCAGCGTGGCATCCTGGAACACGAAGCCGATCTCGCCCGCGCCGGGTGCCGCACCCCCGTCCCAGGCCAGCCGCCCCGCATCCGGCGCATCGAGTCCGGCCAGCAGCCGCAGCAGCGTCGACTTGCCGCAGCCCGAGGGCCCGAGCAGGGCGACGAACTCGCCCCGCCCGATTTCCGCATCGATCCCCGCGAGCGCGACAATTCCCGTCCCGAACTGCCGCGTTACCTGCTCGAGCCGCACCATCTCAGCGCGCGGCCGCTTTCCCCTTCGGCAGGAAGCGCAGCGTATAGGCCTTGCGATAGTCGAACTGCGCCGGATACAGCCCGGCCGCGCGCATCTGCTCGTAGAAGCCCTTCCACCGCGCATCGGTCATCCCGCCGATCCCGATCTTCGCCGTGGTCGCATCCTCCACCACCTGATGCGCCTTGAGCTGGTCATAGCCGAATTTCAGCAGCGCCGGCGTCATGTCCGGGTTGGCCTTGCGGATCAGCGCGAAGGCGGGCGCCGGATTGCCGTCGAGATAGGATTTCCACCCCGCGGCCGACGCCTCGATGAAGCGGCGCACCACCGAGGGGTCGGTCTTGGCCAGCTTGCGCGAGGTCGCGATCAACTCGCCATACCCGTCGAACCCCGCCTGGTCGAGCCGCAGCACCACCGGGAAATGCCCGGTCTTCTGCTTCACGAGAAACGGCTCCGAGGTGAGAAACCCCTGCACCACGAGGTCCTTGCTGGTGAAGAACGGGGCGAGGCTGAAATCGTAGGGGCGGATCTGGCTGTCGCTATAGCCGTATTTCTGCTTGAGAAAGAGCCACCACCCCGCCCGCGTATCCGCCGAAATCGCGATCGGCTTGCCCTTGAGTGCGGCGAAACTGTCCTCGTTCGCGCCCCGATGCGCGATCAGCACGTCGATATCCTTCTGGAAGAACGCGGCGACCGCGACGAAGGGGATCTTCTGCTGCACGAAATTGAAGGCGAGGAAGCTGTTCGAGGTGATGTCGAAATCGAGCCGCCCGGCGAGCAGCAGCTGCGCGTTGTTCACCTGCGGCCCGCCCTCGCGGATCGTCACGTCGAGGCCATATCTGCGGTAGATGCCCTCCGCCACCGCCTGATAGAAGCCGCCATATTCGGCCTCGGCCACCCAGTCGAGCCCGAACGTGACCTTCTGCAGCTTCGGCGGCGAGGCGGCATGGGCCAGCGCCGGTGCGGCGCAGAGCAGCGTGGCAAGCAGTCGAGGCAAGGAGCGGAACCAGTCCATGAGCTTTTCCCCGTGGGTTTTCTTCAGTCATTATCAACAGAGTTCGGTACGGCCGTCGAGAGGTCAAGACCGATGAGCGAGCCGCGCATCAAGGCCGGCATCTGGGTGCAGATGGCGCTGCGGCTCGGCGCCGCCGATGGCAGGCCCGGCATGCTGCTGCATCGTGGCGACGAGGATGCCGGCGGCGTGCTGGTGCTGCTGCGCGGCCGGATGGGGGTGGTGATCCTGAGCCAGACGCGCGATGCGCTGGGCCGCCCGGCCTGGCTGCGCGCCACCGGCCCCGATCCGGTCGACGATGCGCGGGCCGATTCCTATGTCGAGAAGCAGCTCGGCTTCGACCCCGATCTCTGGGTCGTCGAGTTCGAGGCGCCGGACTATCTGCCGCCCTTCGAGGGCACGCTCATCTGAATGCAGAAGGGCCGCGCCTTCCGGCACGGCCCCTCGCTCTGGTCATGCGATTTAGAGCACGTTCCGATCCATCCGGATCGGATGTCGTGCTCTATCCTATTGATAATTAGAGCATCTTTATCCGATCAGATGATTCCATCTGATCGGATGATGCTCTAGCTCACTCCGCCGGTGCGGTCGCCGCCGCCGGCTCTGCCGCCGCCGTCGCGCCATGCGCGAGGTAGAGGCCAAGGGCCGTGATCACCACGGCGCCGACGATGTTGCCGAGCGTCACCGGGATCTCGTTCCAGACCCACCACTGCCCGACCGTCACCTTCGCACCGAGCATGATGCCGCAGGGGATCGCGAACATGTTGACCACGCAGTGCTCGAAGCCTTGCGCGACGAAGGCCATGATCGGCATGAACATCGCGAAGATCTTGCCGATCACCGAGCGCGAGACGAGCGCCATCACCGCGCCGAGGCTGACCATCCAGTTGCAGACCACGCCCTTGGAGAACGCGGTCAACCAGCCGGCGCCGCCGGCATGCATGTAGGGGATCACCTTGAGCGTCGCGATGGCGGCGATCTTCGCGCCCACCGCATCCGGTGCGACGGTGAAGAACTTGGTGTCGATCGCGGCGAAAAGTGCCGCATAGGCCAGGCTGCCGATCAGGTTGCCGACATAAACGAGCACCAGACCGCTGACGATGCTGCCGAAGCCGAGCCGCCCGACCATGCCGGCATAGGGCAGCAGCGCCGCGTTGCCGGTGAACAGTTCGAGGCCAAGCAGCACCAGCAGGATGAAGCCGACCGGGAAGAACATCGCGCTGACCACCAGATTGCCGGTGGCGACCAGGGCGGACACGAACAGCGTTGTCGTGAACCCGAGGAACAGGCCCGACAGGATGCCGGTGAGAACGATCGTCTTGGCCGGCAGGTTCCCCTTGGCGGTGCCCGCGTCTCTCATCGCCGCTGCGAGTGCGGGCGGATTCAACCAATCCATTGTTGTCGCTCCTTGTGCTTGGACTAGCCGCGCCATTACCATGTCACAGTATTTCGTCAACACATTTTCGTGTATTTCGGCATGAATTACGACATAAGCAGTCACGCTGTCCGGTCAGACCGCAAAACGACATGCAACAATAAAGAATTCCGCGTCAGTATTGAATGACGCGGCACCAATATTGAACGGATAGTAAGTTTTATTTGGACCGCCGCATCTTCTTTCGACGGAATTGCCGCCTCAGGCGCTAGAGCACGACATCCGATCCATCAGGATCGGTTATCGTGCTCTAGCATGTCGATGATTAAATAATCTTTATCCGGTCAGAGGATTCCGTCCGAACGGATCATGCTCTGGCGACTTCGCGGGACAGGCGATCCACCGCCGCGGCCGCGCTTTCTGTCAGCCCCGTGCCGCCATGCGCGCGGAAGGCGATGATCTTCGCCCGCATCCTGGGGTCCCAGAACTTGCGGATATGCGCCTCGATGCTGGCCACCGCCTCGTCATCGGCGGCGGTGTTGAAAAAAGTGGCGATCTGGTTCGCCATGTAGACGAGTTTGCGGTCCTGATCTTCAGGCGACATGGCTGGCAGCTCCAAAGCGAATGCGTGTTTCGTGGGTAAAAACTTCAAACCCGTCATCGCGCGCGACGGCGGCGAGCGTAATTCCGGCGGTTTCGGCGGCGCGGATCGCATGGGCGCTCGGCACCGACACCGCGACGATCACCGGCGCGCCGGCGACCGCGCATTTCTGGATCAGCTCGATCGAGACCCGGCTGGTCATCAGCACGACCCCGCCGGCGGCAGGCCGCCCGGCGCGGGCGAGGGCGCCGAACACCTTGTCGAGCGCGTTGTGCCGGCCGACATCCTCGCGCACCAGCACCGAACCATCGGCCGGGTCGAGAAACCCGGCGGCATGCACCGCCCTGGTCTCGCGGTTCAGCGCCTGCTGCCCGGCCATCGCCCGCATGCCCTGCATCACCGCCTCGGCCGAGACGCTCAGCGCCGAGCCGACCACCGGCAAGCGTCGGTTCGCCTCGGCGAGACTCTCCAGCCCGCACAGCCCGCAGCCGAGTGCACCGGCAAGGTGACGGCGCCGGCGGGCCAGCCGCTCGCCGATCTCGGTGCCAACCTGCATCCGGCACTCCAGCCCGTCCTCGACGGCGACGATGCGGCACTCCCGCACATCCTCGGCGCGGTCGACGATGCCTTCCGACAGGCTGAACCCGATCGCGAAATCCTCGAGATCCCGCGGTGTCGCCATCATCACGGCATAGCCGACCCGGTCGTAGCTCAGCGCCACGGCCGTCTCCTCCGGCACCAGCCTGGTGCCGGCAACGACGTCGCCATGATGGAACGCCGTCGCCGCCACCCGCACGACAGGGGCGGGCAGAGACGTCATTCCGCCGGCACGGCCTCGATCTGCCGCGTCCGGCGGCCGAGATCGGCGTAGTCCTGCTGCGTCGCCGTCGGCCCGTTCGAGGGCGAGACCTGCACCGCCGTCACCTTGTATTCAGGGCAGTTGGTCGCCCAGTCCGAATAGTCGGTGGTGACGACATTGGCCATCGTCATCGGGTGATGGAAGGTGGTGTAGACCACCCCCGGCGCCACGCGGTCGGTCACCTTCGCGCGCAGCGACGTCTCGCCGGCCCGGCTCGCGAGCTTGACCCACGCCCCGTCATTGATCCCGCGCTGCTCGGCATCGTGCGGATGGATCTCGAGCAGATCCTCCTCGTGCCAGGCGGTGTTGGCGGTGCGCCGCGTCTGCGCGCCGACATTGTATTGCGACAGGATGCGCCCGGTGGTCAGCAGCAGCGGGAAGCGCGGCCCGGTCTTCTCGTCGGTCGCGACATATTCGGTGACGAAGAACCGCCCCCGGCCGCGGACGAACCCGTCCACATGCATCACCGGCGTGCCTTCCGGTGCCGTCTCGTTGCAGGGCCACTGCACCGAGCCTTCCCGCTCCAGCAGGCCGAAGGACACGCCCGAGAAGCTCGGCGTCAGCCGCGCGATCTCGTCCATGATCTCGGAGGGATGCGTGTAGTTCATGTTGTAGCCCAGCGCCCGGGCGATCAGCTGGGTGACCTCCCAGTCCTCGTAGCCGTTCTTCGGCGTCATCACCTTGCGCACGAGCTGGATGCGCCGCTCGGCATTGGTGAAGGTGCCGTTCTTCTCGAGGAAGGTCGAGCCCGGCAGGAACACATGGGCGAACTGCGCCGTCTCGTTCAGGAACAGATCCTGCACGACGACGCATTCCATCGCCGCGAGCCCGGCGGTGACATGCTTGATGTCCGGGTCGGACTGCGCGATGTCCTCGCCCTGGATGTAGAGCCCCTTGAACGTGCCATCCACCGCGGCGTCCAGCATGTTCGGGATGCGCAGTCCCGGCTCGCCATCGAGCGAAACGCCCCAATCGATCTCGAAAGCCTGCCGGACCTCCGGCATCGAGACATGGCGATAGCCGCTGAACTCATGCGGGAAACTGCCCATGTCGCAGCTGCCCTGCACGTTGTTCTGCCCGCGCAGCGGGTTCACGCCGACGCCGACGCGGCCGATATTGCCGGTCGCCATCGCGAGATTGGCGAGCGCCATCACCGCCGTCGTGCCCTGGCTGTGCTCGGTCACGCCAAGCCCGTAATAGATCGCGGCATTCCCGCCGGTGGCGTAGAGCCGCGCCGCCGCCCGCACCAGTTGCGGATCGACGCCCGTGGTCGCCGCCAGCGCCTCGGGGCTGTTCCGCTCGGCGGCGGCGAACTCGGCCCACTGGGTAAAGGCGTCGAGATCGCAGCGCTCGCGCACGAAAGCCTCGTCGAAGAGGTTCTCGGTGACGATCACATGGGCGAGGGCGGTCAGCATGGCGACATTGGTGCCCGGCCGTAGCGGCAGATGATGCGCCGCCTCGACATGCGGGGTGCGGACGAGGTCGATCCGCCGCGGATCGATCACGATCAGCTTCGCCCCCTCGCGCAGCCGCTTCTTCATCCGCGAGCCGAACACCGGGTGGCCATCGGTCGGGTTGGCGCCGATCACCAGGATCACGTCGGCCTGCTCGACGCTGTCGAAATCCTGCGTCCCCGCCGAGGTGCCGAAGGTCTGCGACAGGCCATAGCCGGTCGGCGAGTGGCACACCCGCGCGCAGGTATCGACGTTATTGTTGCCGAACCCGGCGCGGACCAGCTTCTGCACGAGGAAGGTCTCCTCGTTGGTGCAGCGCGACGAGGTGATGCCGCCGACCGAGCCCTTGCCATAGGTCGTCTGGATCCGCTTGAACTCCGAGGCGACATGGCTGATCGCCTCGTCCCACGACACTTCCCGCCACGGATCGGAAATCTTCGCACGGATCATCGGCTTGGTGATCCGGTCCTGATGCGTCGCATAGCCCCAGGCGAAGCGCCCCTTCACGCAGGAATGGCCATGATTCGCCTTGCCGTCCTTGTAGGGCACCATGCGCACGAGTTCCTCGCCGCGCATTTCCGCCTTGAACGAGCAGCCCACACCGCAATAGGCGCAGGTCGTCACCACCGAATGTTCCGGCTGGCCGATCTCGACGACGGATTTCTCCATCAGCGTCGCGGTCGGGCAAGCCTGCACGCAGGCGCCGCAGGACACGCACTCGGATTCGAAGAAACTCTCCTCCATCCCCGGCGAAACCTTGGAGTCGAAGCCGCGCCCGGCAATGGTCAGCGCGAAGGTGCCCTGCACCTCCTCGCAGGCCCGCACGCAGCGCGAGCAGACGATGCACTTGGCCGGATCGAACTGGAAATACGGGTTGGAGAGGTCCTTGGCCGAGTCGAGATGGTTCTCGCCCTCATAGCCATAGCGCACCTCCCGCAGCCCGACCGCGCCGGCCATGTCCTGCAACTCGCAATTGCCATTGGCCGAGCAGGTCAGGCAGTCCAGCGGGTGGTCGGAGATGTAAAGCTCCATCACCCCGCGGCGAAGCTTGCCGAGCCGCTCGTTCTGGGTGTGGACCACCATGCCCTCCGCCACCGGCGTGGTGCAGGAGGCCGGCGTGCCCGCGCGCCCCTCGATCTCCACGAGGCAGAGCCGGCACGAGCCGAAACTGTCCAGCATGTCGGTGGCGCAGAGCTTGGGGATCTGCGTGCCGATCTCCATCGCCGCCCGCATGACCGACGTGCCTTCCGGCACGCTGACCTTCACCCCGTCGATCGTCAGGGTAACGAGGCTTTCCGCCTCGCTGGGCTTGGTGCCGTAGTCGATTTCATGGACGAGACCCATGGTGGTTCTCCTTCACTCAGCCGCGGCGGGGAGTTTCGGCGCGCGAAACTCTTCCGGGAAATGGTTGATGGCGGACAGCACCGGATACGGCGTGAAGCCGCCCAGCGCGCAGAGCGAGCCGAATTTCATCGTCTCGCAGAGATCGCGCACCAGTGCCAGGTTCTTCTCCGGCTCGATGCCGGCGCGAAGGCGGTCGAACGTCTCCACCCCGCGCGTCGAGCCGATGCGGCAGGGCGTGCACTTGCCGCAGGATTCGAGGGCGCAGAATTCCATCGCGAAACGGGCCATCTGCACCATGTCGGCGGTGTCGTCGAACACCACGAGCCCGCCATGGCCGATCAGCCCGTCGCGCTTGGCGAAGGCCTCGTAATCATAGGGCGTGTCGAACATCGAGGGCGGGAAATAGGCGCCGAGCGGCCCGCCCGCCTGCACCGCCTTCACCGGCCGGCCCGATGCGGTGCCGCCGCCAATCTCGTTCACCAGCTCGCCCAGCGTCACGCCGAAGGCGCATTCGAACAGCCCGCCCTGCTTCACATTGCCGGCGAGCTGCACCGGCATCGTCCCGCGCGAGCGCCCGTAGCCGACCTCGGCATAGCGCTTCGCCCCCTCGGCGAGGATGAACGGCACGCTGGCGAGGCTGATCGTGTTGTTGATGATGGTCGGCCGGCCGAACAGCCCCTCGATCGCCGGCAACGGCGGCTTCGGACGCACCTGCCCGCGCTTGCCCTCCAGGCTCTCCAGCAGCGAGGTCTCCTCGCCGCAGACATAGGCCCCGGCGCCGACCCGCACTTCGAGGTCGAAATCATGCGCGCTGCCGTTGATCCCCTTGCCGAGATAGCCGGCGCGCTCCGCCAGCTCGATCGCCCGGCGCATCATCCGGATCGCGAGCGGATATTCCGAGCGGATGTAGACATATCCCTTGGTCGCGCCCACCGCGACACCCGCGATCGTCATGCCCTCGATCAGCATGAACGGATCGGCTTCCATGATCAGACGGTCGGCGAAGGTGCCGGAATCGCCCTCGTCGGCGTTGCAGACGATGTATTTCCGGTCCGCCGCCGCCCGGGCGACGGTCTCCCACTTGATCCCGGTCGGGAAGCCAGCACCGCCGCGCCCGCGCAGCCCGCTCTCCTTCACCGCGGCGACGGTCGCCGCCGGCCCCATCGACAGCGCGGCCTCCAGCCCCTTGTAGCCGCCATGATGGCGGTAATCCTCGAGCGAGAGCGGATCGATGATCCCGGCGCGGCCGAAGGTGAAGCGCGTCTGCTTTGCGAGATAGGCGATCTCCTCGACATGGCCGACGCATTTTTCATGCGGCGCGCCGTCGAAGAAGCGGGCCTCGAACAGCCCCGGCACGTCGGCGACGCCGATATTGCGATAGCCGATCCGCCCCGATGCGGTGGCGACCTCGACCAGCGGCTCCATGAAGAACATCCCGCGCGAGCCGTTGCGCACGATCGTCACCGGAATGTTGCGCGCCTGCGCCTCCGCCTCGATCGCGGCGGCAACCCGGTTCGCCCCGATCGCAACGGCGGCCATGTCCTGGGGTACGAAAATCTTCATCACGCGGCCTCCGCGACCAAAGCTTCGAGCGTGGCGGCATCGGCCCGCCCCACCGGCTCGTCGTCGAACAGCGCGCCCGGCGCCGTCGCGCACAGGCCAAGGCAATACACCGCCTCGACGGTGAGCCGCCCGTCCGGCGTGGTGCCGCCCCAGTCCAGCCCGAGCGCATCGAGCAGGCGCCGCGCATTCGCCTCCGACCCCATCGACTGGCAGGCCTCGGCCCGGCACAGTTTCAGCACGTGGCGGCCGGCCGGCTCGCGGCGGAAATCATGATAGAAGCTGATCACCCCATGAACTTCGGCGCGGGTGATGTTGAGCGCCTCGGCGATCAGCGGCTCCGCCGCGCGCGGCACATGCCCAAAACTCTCCTGCAATGCGTGCAGGATTGGCAGCAGCGGGCCTTCCTCGCCGACATGATCCCGGATCACGGCGCGTGCCGCGTCTTCGTTCCACTGGGCTGGCGTCTGGTCCATTCCGACTATCCCGTTTCCTCGCTCGGCCAGGATGACCGAGTCTCCTGCTTAAGCGATGCAGGTTAATGATTTCTCTATTATCCCCAAGTTCACGTCGGTAAACAAGCCAAAGACCGGATTGTTTGATAGAAAACGTCTATCAAACACCCGCCCGGCCGGGCGCGGCCAGCGCCGCCGCCCGCGCTTCCGCCACCTCCACCAGCGCCGCCACCAGCGGCGAGACCGGCTCGCGGTTCGGCAGCACCAGCCCGACCGCGTGAACCTCCTCCGGCCCGGTGATCGGGATCGCCCGCAGCCGCGGCGTCAGTCCGAAAATCTGCGCCAGCTTCTCCGGCAGCACGCAGGCCCAGCGCCCGGTCTGCACATGGCTCACCAGCACGACGATCGAGTTGCTCTCCAGCGTCGGCCGCAACTCGGTGCCGGCATTGCGCAGCAGCCGGTCGAGAATCCGCCGGTTCTGCATGTCCGGCGTCAGCAGGCAGAGCGGGATCCGCCCGACCTCGGCCCAGCTCACCTGATCGCGCCGGCCGAGCGGCGCGTCCGCCGCCGTCAGCAGCCGGTAGCGCTCCTCATAGAGCGGCACCACCCGGTTCTTGCCCACCGGCTCGTTGTCGATATAGGTCACCCCGGCATCGACCTCGAAATTCTCCAGCCGCCGCAGCACCTCGTTCGAGGTGCAGGACTGGATCGAGAACCGCACCGCCTCGTGCTGGCGCCGATAGGGCGTCGTGAGTTCCGTGATCGTGGCCAGCGCGGTCGGGATCGCGGCGATCCGCAGCAACCCCGAAAGCCCCAGCTTCAGCGCGCGGATATCGGCGCGCATCGCCTGCATGTCGCCGACGATGCGCCGCGCCCAGTCGAGCACCCGCTCGCCCTCCGGGGTAAACCCCTGAAAGCGTGACGACCGCTCGACCAGCGGCATCCCCAGCGCCTCCTCCAGCGCGCGAATCCCCGCCGAGAAGGTGGGCTGGGTCACACCGCAACTTTCCGCGCCGCGGCCGAAGTGCCGCTCGCGCGCCAGCGCCAGCAGGTATTCGAGCTTCTCGATCAAGCGCCCTCGGCCACCAGCACCAGCCGCCCGGTCACCTCGCCGGCCTTGAGCCGGTGGATCGCCGCATCCGCCTCGCGCTGCGGCACCGTCTCGATCTGCAGCTTCGGCAGCGCCCCGCCCTGGGCGAGATCGACCAGCTCGCGCAGATCGCCCGGCGTGCCGACGAAACTGCCCTGCAATGTCAGCGCCCGCATCGGCATGAAGGGCAGGGGGATGTTCAGCTCGCCGCCGAACAGCCCGACCATGATCAGCTTGCCGCCCTTGGCCAGCGCCGCATGCGCCGCCTTCGCCGTGCCCGAGCCGTTGACGAGGTCGATGATCGCCTCCGGCTGCCCGCCGCACGCCGCGATGATCGCCTTGTGCAGCGCCGGATCGTTGCCATCCACCACCGCGCTGGCGCCCGCCGCCAGCGCCGCCGCGCGCTTCGTCGCACTGGTATCGACGCTGACGATCGCCCTGTGCCCGAGCGCGCGCAGCACCGCGATCGCCGACAGCCCGAGCCCGCCCGCGCCGATCAGCACCACCGGCGTGTCCGCCGGCAGAGGCATCACCTTGCGGATCGCGGCATAGACAGTGATGCCCGAACACGCATAGGTCGCCGCCAGCGCGGGATCGAGATCGCCGGGATCGACGAGGTGCCCCGCATGCGCCGCGATCACATGGGTCGCGTAGCCGCCATGCTGGTAGATGCCGAGCGAGCGCTGCTTGGCGCAGAGATTGTCCTCGCCCGCCTTGCACCGCGCGCATTCGCCGCAGCCGACCCAGGGATACACGATCCGCACATCCCCCACCTTCGCCCCGCTCGCCTCCGGCCCGAGCTTCACCACCCGGCCGACGATCTCATGGCCCAGCGCCAGCGGCAGCGTGATTCCCCGCTGCACGATCTCATAACGCCCGGCGCTGCCGAGATCGTAATACCCGTCCCAGAGATGCAGGTCGGAATGGCAGACGCCGCAATGCGTCACCTCCAGCAAGATCTCCTGCCCCTTCGGCTCGGGCATCGGCAGGTCGATTTCCTTCAGCGGCGCCCCGTTCTCGACAACGGCCCAGGCTTTCATCGTGGTGGACATTCCGGTCTCCCATTTTTGATCCACCGCGAGTATCGGGCGCATCGCGCCGTTCAGGCAAGCCGGGCCGGCCACATGGCGCGTGAGTTCACCCCTCTGCCGGCGCCGCGTCCTGCCGTGCCAGGATCACCCCGGCGAGATAGAGCGAGCCGCAGATCAGCACCCGCTTCGGCGCCCCGTCCGCGGCGAGCCGCCGCAGCGCGGTTTCCACATCCGGGCCCGGCGTCGCCACCCCGCCCGACGCCTCGATGATCGCCTCGACCGGCAAGGCGAGATGCTGCCCCGGCTCGACCACCGCCTGCACCGATGCCGCCTGCGGCAGCAGGATGCGCAGGAATTCCGCGACGTCCTTGGCCTGCTTCATCCCGACGACGAGATGCGTCTCCCCCTCCCAGCCGGCCAGAACCTCGGCCAGCGCCTGCGCCCCGCCCGGATTATGCGCGCCATCGAGCCAGAGTTCCGAGCCCGAAGGCAGCAGCGCTTCCAGCGGCGCGCCGAGGCGCTGCAACCGCGCCGGCCATTCCGCCGCGGCCATGCCGCGCGCGAAAGCGGCCTCGCCGAATCCGAACCCGCCGGCGCGCAGGGCGGCGATGGCGATGCCGGCATTGTCGAATTGATGCGCGCCGGGCAGGGCAGGGCGGGGCAGCTCCAGCCGCCCGTCCTCATCCTCATACACAGCACCCGCGCCCTGCTGCATGATCCGCCACTGCCGCCCGCGCACCGCGAGCTTCACCCCGGCCGCCTTCGCCCTGGCATCCAGCACGGCCAGTACCTCCGGCGTCTGGAACCCCGTCACGGCCCGGCTGCCCGCCTTCATGATCCCGGCCTTCTCGGCGGCGATCACGGTTTCGGTATCGCCGAGGAATTCGCGGTGATCGAGCGAGATCGCGGTGATCGCGGCGGCTGCCGGCGGCGGGATCACGTTGGTCGCATCGAAGGTGCCGCCGAGCCCCACCTCGATGATGGCGATCTCCGCCGGGCGGGATGCGAACAGCACGAAGGCGGCGGCGGTGATCGCCTCGAACACGGTGATGGGGGCGGCGTCGTTCACCCGCTCCACCTCGTCGAGTGCCGCGTCCAGCTCGTCATCGCTGACCAGCGCGCCGGCCAGCCGGATGCGCTCGTTGAACCGCACGAGATGCGGCGAGGTATAGACATGCGCGCGCAGCCCCGCCGCCTCGGCCATGCCGCGCAGGAAGGCGCAGACGCTGCCCTTGCCGTTGGTCCCGGCGACATGGATCGTCGGCGGCAGGCGCCGCTCGGGATGGCCGAGCGCTGCCAGCAGCCGCTCCAGCCGTTCCAGCCGCAGGTCGATCAGCCGCGGATAGAGCGTGTGCAGCCGCTCGATCCGCGCATCGATCCGGCTCGATCCCGTCGCCGCCCCGCTCATGCCGCCCGCCTTGCGCCGCGCCTCACGCCGCGCCTCACGCCGCCTCCGCGTCCGGCCGCCCCACCTTGAGCAGGCCGAGCAGCCGCCCGAGCGTCGCCGCCATCTCGCCGCGCGCCAGCACCATGTCGACCATGCCGTGTTCGAGCAGGTATTCGGCGCGCTGGAAGCCTTCCGGCAGTTTCTCGCGGATCGTCTCCTCGATCACCCGCGCCCCGGCAAAGCCGATCAGCGCGTTCGGCTCGGCGATCTGGATATCGCCGAGCATCGCGAACGAGGCGGTCACCCCGCCGGTGGTCGGATCGGTCAGCACGACGATATAGGGCAGCCCCGCCTCGCGGACCATCTGCACCGCGATGGTGCTGCGCGGCATCTGCATCAGGCTCACCGGCCCTTCCTGCATCCGCGCCCCGCCCGAGGCGGTGAACACGATCAGCGCCGCCTTCTGCAACACCGCGAGCCGGGCGGCGGCGACCAGCGCCTCGCCCATCGCCGCCCCCATCGAGCCGCCCATGAAGCGGAAATCCATCGCCGCGATCACCGCCCGATGCCCGCCCACGGTGCCATGCGCGACCAGCACGGCATCCTCCATCCCGGTCTTCCTGCGTGCATCGGCGAGCCGGTCGGGATATTTCTTGCGATCCTGGAATTTCAGCGGATCGACCGGCACCCTGGGCAGGTCGATCCGCTGGAACTTGCCGCCATCGAAGGTCCAGGCCAGCCGCTCGGCCGCCGTCGCCCGCATGTGGTGGCCGCAATGCGGGCAGACCTTGAGGTTGGTCTCCAGTTCGCGGTGAAAGATCATCTGCTGGCAGGCGCTGCACTGATGCCAGAGATTGTCCGGCGCCTCCTTGCGCCCGAGCAGGGTGCGAATGCGCGGGCGGACGAATTCGGAAAGCCAGTTCATGTCGGGCCGGTCAGAAAATGCTGTTGATCAGGTCGTCGCCGAGGCCGAACCCGGCCCCCATCGCGATCGCCCGGCCAAAGCCCGAATTCAGGAACCCGCCGAGCAGCCCGCCGCCCTGCTGGGGATAGCCCTGCTGGGGGTATTGCGGCTGCGGCTGATACGCCGGCTGGGTCATTGGCTGACTCTGGGGCTGACCCTGGGGCTGGTAAGCCGGCTGAGACATCGGCTGAGTTTGGGGCACCGAGCCGGCGAGCGCGGCCGGCTGGTTCGCCACGAAATTGTGAAGCGCCTGGAGCAGCCCGCCCACCTGATTCTGCTCCGCCTGGATCGCCAGCGCGATCTCGCGCAGGTCCAGCAGCCACTCCCGCGCGTCCTGGTTCCCGGCGTCTCGCGCCGCTTGCAGCTTCTGCGCCAGCGCCTTCAGCTGGCCGGCCGTCTGCTGCGCCTGGCCCTGCAACTGGTCATATTGCGTGTCGATCGTCTGGATATCCATGGGACCCGTCCTTTCGCGTAAACCGTTCATATAGAATCAACGGCGGCAAAAGTCAGGCCGCCGCCCGCCCGCCGCGCCAGGCCCGGCACGCCTCGCCAAAGGCCGCGAACAGGCGCTGCCGGTCCGGCGCCTCCATCACCGCCCATTCCGGGTGCCATTGCACGGCGATGGCGAAGCCCGTCGCCCCCTCGACCCGCACCGCCTCGATCGTCCCGTCCGGCGCCACCGCCTCGGCCGCGAGCCCCGGCGCCAGCCGGTCGATCGCCTGGCCGTGCAGCGAATTGACCATGATCGTCTCCGCCCCGCAGATATGCCGCAGCGCGCCGCTCAGCCGCACCTCGTGCTTGAGCGCCATCTGCTCGGCCCGCGTGCCCTCGCCGGCGCGATGATCGAGCCGCCCGGGGAGCGTATGCACGCGCTGGTGCAGCGTCCCGCCAAGGGCGACGTTGAGTTCCTGCAACCCGCGGCAGATGCCGAGCACCGGCATCCCGCGGGCAAGGGCGGCGCGGATCAGCGGCAGCGTCGTCGCGTCGCGGTCGGCATCATGCGCGTCCGGCGTCTCGTCATTGGCAACGCCGTAGCGCGTCGGCATCACGTTGCTCGGGCTGCCGTTGAACAGGATGCCGTCCAGCCGGTCGAGCACGGCGATCATCGCCTCGCCTTCCGGCGGGATCAGCAGCGGCAGCGCGTCGCTCGCCGCGATCACCGCCTCGCCGTAGCGCGCCGGGGTCGCGTGCTGGTGGTGGTTGCCGATGAACTTGGTGCAGGCGGGAATGCCGATGATGCTGGGCATGAAATCCTCGTCAGGTGAGTCTGTCAGGTCAGGCGTCGGGGTCGGAAGGCGGCGGCGAGTGCGGCGAGGGACGCGCATGCGAACATGGCGAAGGCCATTGGCCGGGCGGTGCCGTCGGCGAAGGCGCCGACCAGCGCGCCGGTGATCGCCCCGCCGACATATTGCCAGGTGCCGAGCAGGGCCGAGGCCGAGCCCGCATGCGCCTGGTGCCGCGAGAGGGCGGCGACCAGCGCGCTTGGCAGCGTCAGCCCGTAACTCGCCTGGCAGATGAACAGCCCGGCGATGATCGGCAGCGGCCCGCCGCCGCGCAGCGCCGCCACCACCAGCACGATGGTCCCGCACAAAAGTGCGACGACCGAAGCCGAAATCACCGGCCGCAGCCCCGCCCGCGCCACCAGATGCGGGTTCCACTGGTTGAACCCGATATAGATCGCCGCATTCAGCCCGAACAGCAGCGCATAGGCGAGCGGGTGCCAGTGATACGCGCCGATGAACACCGCCGGCGTGCCGGCAAGATAGGCGAACAGCGCGCCGATCGCGAAGGTGCCGGTCAGCGCATGGGTCAGGAAGCCGCGCTCGGCGGCGATCTGCCCGTAGCGGATGATGATGGTGCGAAACCCCACCGTGCTCCGCCGCGAGACCGGCAGCGTATCCGGCAGCTTCACCCATACCATCGCGATCGCGACGATCCCGTAGAGCGTCGCCAGGACAAAGATCCACCGCCACGAGCCGAAGGCGATCACCGCGCTGCCGAGAATCGGGGCGATGATCGGCGCCACCCCCATCACCAGCATCAGCCGCGAGAACAGCATCGCCGCCGCCGGTCCGTCGGCGATGTCGCGCACCATCGCCCGCGGCACCACCACCGCGGCCGAGCCGCCAAAGGCGGCGAGCAGCCGGAACCACGACAGCGATGCCGTGTTCCATGCCAGCGTGCAGCCGATCGAGGCGGCGATATAGAGCCCGAGCCCGAGCAGGATCGGCAGCCGCCGCCCGGCCCGGTCGGAAAACGGCCCCTGCGTCATCTGCCCCGCGGCGAGCCCGGCGAAATAGGCGGCGAGCGTCAGCCCCGGCCCGGCCGGGTCGTGGAACTGCCGGGCGATGGTCGGAAAGGCAGGCAGATACATGTCGACCGACACCGGCCCGATCGCGATCAGGAAGCCGAGCAGCAGCGGCAGGCGCCGGCTCGTCGCGAGATCCGGCGCCGCTTCGGCGACAGCGCGTGGTGCGGATGACATCATCTGATCATAACGCCGCCGCGAAACCCGGCAAACGCCCCGTCAGCGCAATCCTGCCGGGCGTCGGCGATCTGGATCAGCCCGCCCCGCGCAGGATCGTCACCGCGAGATAGGCCGCGAGCCCCAGCCCGAGTGCGACGATCATCCCGGCGAGTGCCAGGTCGAGCCGGTCATTCCCCGGCGCGCGGGCGGCCTCGTCGAGAATCGCCCGCCGGTTGGCGACGAAGCGCAGCATCGCGGCGGCGACCATCAGCGCCCCGGCGATGATCAGCGCGATCCCCACCGCGTCCGAGGCCAGCGTCCCCGACACGGTGAAGGTGCGGCCGAGCGACTGCCCGGCCACCTGCAGAAACAGGTTGAAGCGTTCGACGAGAAAGCCGAACGCCATCACCGCGATGGCGGTGCGCACCCAGGCGAGGAAGGTGCGCTCGTTCGCCGCGTGGTCGCCAAACCGCGGTACGGTCACGCCGCCCGCTTGGCCACCTCTTCCGGCGACATGTGGACGAGGGCGGTATAATCCGCGATCAGCGTCTCGGTGATCGGGCCGGGGGTGAAGGTCAGCTCGCCGATCTGGCGCACCGGCGTCACCTCGGCGGCGGTGCCGGCGAGGAACACCTCGCTCGCCTTCGCCATCTCCTCGGGCAGGATGTGCCGCTCATGCACCGGGATCTGCCGCGCGCGGGCCAGCGCCATCACGGTGCGGCGGGTGATCCCGTCGAGGAAGCAATCCGGCGTCGGCGTGTGCAGTTCGCCGTCGATCGCGAAGAAAATGTTCGCCCCCGTCGCCTCGGCGACATGCCCGTCGAGGGTGAGCATCAGCGCGTCGTTGAACCCCTCGGCCTCGGCCGCGTGCTTCGAGAGCGTGCCGATCATGTAGAGCCCGGCGGCCTTCGAGGCGGTCGGCGCGGTCCGCGCGTCCGGCCGGCGCCACTGCGCCATGCCGAGGGTGATGCCCTTCATCCGGTCGTTGCCGAACAGGTTCGGCCACGGCCAGGCGGCGATGGCGAGATGGATTTTGGTCTGCTGGGCGGAAACCGCGAGCATCTCCGAGCCGCGCCAGGCGAGGGGGCGGACATAGGCGTCAGTCAGCCCGTTCGCCTTGAGCACCTCGTTGCAGGCGGCGTCGATCTCGTCGGCGGTGAAGGGAATGTCGAAGCCGAGCAGCTTGCCCGACTGGATCAGCCGGTTGGTATGGTCGCGGAGGCGGAAGATGTTCCCGCCATAGGACCGCTCGCCCTCGAAGACGGCGGAGGCGTAATGCAGCCCGTGGCTCAGCACGTGCAGCTTGGCATCCCGCCAGGGGCGCAGCGCGCCGTCCCACCAGATCATGCCGTCGCGGTCGTCAAACGGAATCAGACTCATCGCCTCGCGTCCTCTTTGATGTCGGTCTCCTCGAACGAGGAACCCAACTCTTAATCCAGGCCGCCCGCGATGGCCAAGCGATGTTTCTCAGGGAGCAGGAATGAGGTTTTGACGGCGATTGCGCGCGGCTGCGCAACGGTTCTTGCAGGAAAGCCATAATTCCTGTCTTATCACAGACGTCCCGCTTCAGTATGGGCATCGACGCCATGCACGAAAAGACAGCCCAACCCGGCACGGCTGCCGGTCTCCTTTTCCTCCGCGAGGAAGAACTCCGCCTCGCCCAGGACATGATCTTCTTCGCCAACCGCGACCTCGTGGCCGCGGCGGACGCGATTCTCGCGGAAATGGGCTTCGGCCGCGCGCATCACCGCACGCTGCATTTCATCGGCCGCAACCCCGGCCTGCCGGTCGGCGAGCTGCTACACATTCTCGGCATCGCCAAGCAGAGCCTCG
The DNA here is from genome assembly GCF_002255515.1 of Acidiphilium sp. 20-67-58. Taxonomy (NCBI): domain Bacteria; kingdom Pseudomonadati; phylum Pseudomonadota; class Alphaproteobacteria; order Acetobacterales; family Acidocellaceae; genus Acidiphilium; species Acidiphilium sp. 20-67-58. Next base: position 92,295 of record NZ_NCAS01000003.1, read on the forward strand.
CCCGCGTCCTCGGCCCGCTGATCCGCGATGGCTATGTCGAGCAGATTCCCGGCCGGGCGGATCGCCGCCAGCGCCTGCTCAGCCTCACGCCCGCGGGGGCGGCGCTGGAGCGCAAGCTGTTCGAGGCCCAGCGCGAGCGCCTGACCGCCGCCTTCCGCGAGGCCGGCGGCCCCGCCGTCGAGGGGTTCCGCCGCGTGCTGCGCGGCATGATGAAGGATGAGGCCCGCGCCTATCTCGACCGGGCCGATGCCGGGCGCACCGCGCGGCGATGAGCGGGGCGGCCGGCGCCCATATCCTGCTGGTCGATGACGATGCCCGCCTGCGCGTCCTGATGCAGCGCTACCTGGTCGAGAACGGCTTTCGCGTCACCGTCGCCGAAAGTGCCGCCGCCGCCCGCGAAACCCTGCGCGTGGTCGACCCCGACATGATGGTGCTCGACGTGATGATGCCCGAGGAAACCGGGCTCGACTTCGTCGAATCCCTCCGCGCCGACCGCGCGCCCGATCTGCCGATCCTGCTGCTCACCGCCCGCGGCGCGCCGGAAGACCGCATCGCCGGCTTCGAGGCGGGGGCGGATGATTATCTCGGCAAGCCGTTCGACCCGCGGGAATTGCTGCTGCGGATCCGCGCGATGCTCCGCCGCGCCGCGCCGCCCGCGCAGCAAGCCGGCCCGGTCCGGCTGGGGGCGGCGAGCTTCGATCCTGCCCGCGGCGAACTCACCACCCTGCGCGGCCCGGTCCGCCTGACCGGCGGCGAGGCGAGCCTGCTCGCCGTCCTCGCCGCCCGCGCCCATGAGGTGCTCTCGCGCGAGGCGCTGGCCGAGATCCTCGGCATGGACGAGGCCGGCGAACGCGCGATCGACGTGCAGGTGACCCGCCTGCGCCGCAAGATCGAGCCCGACCCGCGCGAGCCGCGCTACCTGCAAACCGTGCGCGGCCGCGGCTACGTCCTCAAGCCCGGCCCATGAGGCTCGCCTCATGAGACTAACCACAGTGAGACCCGCCCCATGAGACCCGTCACATGAGACTGGCCACATGAGACTGGCCACATGAGACTGGCCCCGCGCGGTCTCGAGCCCGACCGCGTGCTGCGCAAGATCCTGCCGCGCAGCCTGTTCGGCCGCACCCTGCTGATCGTGGTCCTGCCGCTGGTCCTGCTCGAGGGCGTCGCCCTGCAAATATTCTATGGCAGCCATCTCGACGTTCTCTCCCGCCGCCTCGCCGGCAGCGTCGCCGGCGAGATCGCCTTCGTGCTCGACCAGGCGACGCTCCACCCCGCCGCCCGCAGCCGCATCTTCGCCCACGCCGCCCGGCGCTTCGAGTTCCGCATCCGCGTCCATCCCGGCGCCACGCTCACCCCGCGCGGCCTGCCGCACGCCTTCGGCCCGGTCGATACCGATCTCGCCCGCGCCCTGCGGCAGAATCTCGACCGCGATTTCACCCTCGCCTGGCGCGGCCCGCCGGGGATGATCCGGGTCGACATCCAGCTCTCGGGCGGCGTGCTCACGGTCGATGTGCCGCGCAAGCGGCTCTATGTCGGCGCGCTCTACATCTTCTTCGCCTGGCTCGCCGGCGTCACCATCCTGCTGCTCGGCATCGCCATCCTGTTCCTGCGCAACCAGATCCGCGCCATCCGCCGCCTCGCCTTCGCCGCCGAGGCCTTCGGCATGGGGCGCGATCCCGGCCCGATCCGCCCCGAGGGCGCGATCGAGGTCCGCCGCGCCGCCACCGCCTTCAACCGGATGCAGGACCGCATCCGCCGCTTCCTCGTCCAGCGCACCGCGATGCTCGCCGGCGTCTCGCACGACCTGCGCACCCCGCTCACCCGGCTGCGCCTCGCCCTCGCGATGATGCCGCCCGACACCGCCGATCTCGAGGGCATGACCGAGGACATCGCCGAGATGGAGCGCCTGATCGGCCTCTACCTCACCTTCGCCCGCGGCGAGGGCACCGAGCAGCCGCAACCGGCCGACCTCGCCCTGCTGATCGAGGATCTGGCGGCGCGGGCGGCGCGCGGCGGCGCGCCGATCGGGCTCGATCTCGCCCCGCTCCCCCCGGTGGTGCTGCGGCCGGAGGCGATGCGCCGCGCGCTCGCCAACCTGCTCGACAATGCCGCCCGCCACGCCGCCGGCCGAATCGTCATCGGCGCCGCCCAGGAAGGCGGGCAGACCCTGCGGATCACCATCGACGATGACGGCCCCGGCCTCCCCGCAAGCCGCCGCGCGGCGATGCTGCGCCCCTTCGAGAGCGGCAGCGCCAGCGGCACCGGCCTTGGTCTCGCCATCGCGCGCGACATCGTCGCTGCCCATGGCGGCGACCTCCACCTCGCCGACAGCCCGCTCGGCGGCCTCCGGGTGATCGTCACCCTGCCGCTCTGAACACCGCAGCACACGGCAACACCTTGACTTTTACGTGGTCTGCACTGATACCGGAGGTGTGAAGGGCAGCGTTGAACGCCCTCCCGCCCATGCCCGATTTTCCCACCCGCGCCGCTATCCGCGCGTGGGCGAGCCGGCTGGGCCATATCAGTTTCTCTTGTCCGAATTGGTCCGCATATTGTCCGAATCCTGGGATATCGAGCCCCACACGCCCACCACCACTGCCACTGAACCGGCCGCCGAACCGCCGGCCGAAACCGGCTTCGCGCCGCTCGGCCTGTCCGAACCCATCCTCACAGCGCTCGCCGAGAAGGGCTACACGACGCCGACGCCGATCCAGGCGCAGGCGATCCCCGTCGTGCTGATGGGGCGGGACGTGCTGGCCTGCGCGCAGACCGGCACCGGCAAGACCGCGAGCTTCACCCTGCCGATGCTCGACATCCTGTCCGGCTCGCGCGCCCGCGCCCGGATGCCGCGCTCGCTCATCCTCGAGCCGACGCGCGAACTGGCCCTGCAGGTCGCCGAGAATTTCGTCCTCTACGGCAAACATCTGAAGCTCAACCACGCGCTGCTGATCGGCGGCGAGAGCATGGGCGAGCAACGCGACGTGCTGACCCGCGGGGTCGATGTGCTGATCGCCACCCCCGGCCGCCTCATCGACATTTTCGAGCGCGGCGGCCTGCTGCTCTCCGATGTCCGCGTGCTGGTGATCGACGAGGCCGACCGCATGCTCGACATGGGGTTCATCCCCGATATCGAGCGCATCGTCGCCATGCTGCCGGCGATGCGGCAGACGCTGTTCTTCTCCGCCACCATGGCGCCCGAAATCCGCCGCCTGGCCGACGCCTTCCTCTCGAACCCGAAGGAAATCACCGTCTCCCGCCCGGCCACCGTCGCCACCACCATCACCGAGGGCCTGTCCCTCGTCGCGACGCATGACAAGCGCGAGGCACTGCGCCGGCTGATCCGCAGCGAGGAAGTGCAGAACGCGCTGGTGTTCTGCAACCGCAAGCGCGATGTCGACATTCTCTGCAAGTCGCTGGTCCGGCACCAGTTCTCCGCCGGCATGCTGCATGGCGACATGCCGCAATCGGCCCGTTTCGCGACGCTGGAGAAATTCAAGGCCGGCGAGATCCGCCTGCTCGTCTGCTCCGACGTCGCCGCCCGCGGCATCGATATCGGCGGCCTGTCGCATGTCTTCAATTTCGACGTCCCGCACCACGCCGAGGATTACGTTCACCGCATCGGCCGCACCGGCCGGGCGGGCCTGCAGGGCCGCGCCCTGACCCTCGCCGGCCCCGAGGACCGGATCGCGGTCGAGGCGATCGAGCGGCTCACCGGCCATGAAATCCCCCGCCTCGCCGTCGATGGTCTCGACCCGGTGGAGTGGGAGGAGTCCGACGGCCGTGGCCGCCGCGGCCGCGGCAAGGGCAGGGGAGCGGCGAAACCCGCCGCCAAGCCCGCCACCGCCACCGCCGAACCCGCGAGCCCCAAAGCCGCAACAACCGCCAGGTCCGGCGAGCGCCGCCGCCCCGAACGGTCCGAACGTCCCGACCGTCCCGAGCGGTCTGACCGTTCCGAGCGGTCCGAGCGTCCCGACCGCGCCGAGCGCCCCGAGCGGTCTGACCGTTCCGAGCGCCCCGAGCGGTCTGACCGCGCCGAGCGCGGCGGCCGCGCCGAATCCCCGCGCGATGCCGTGGTCGGCTTCGGCAACGACATTCCCGCCTTCATGCAGATCCGCCGGCGCGACACGTCCCGGCCCCGCGAGGAAGGCGCGGACCAGGACAAACACAACGAGGATACGGAAATCGCCGCATGAACGAGATCAAGAGGATAGACGAAGCCGCACCCCGCAAGACGGGCCGCAAGGGGGGGTTCACCCCGTTCGACTGGTCGGACGCCCTCCATCTCGACGCGCAACTCACCGAAGACGAGCGCGCCATCCGCGACATGGCGCACGAATACTGCCAGAACAAGCTCTTCCCGCGCGTCCTTAAAGGCTTCCGCGAAGAAAGCTTCGACCGTTCGATCATGTCCGAAATGGGCGAGCTGGGCTTTCTCGGCGCCACTTTGTCCACCCATGGCTGCGCCGATGTCTCTTATGTCGCCTACGGGCTGATCGCCCGCGAGGTCGAGCGCGTCGATTCCGGCTATCGCTCCGCCTTCTCGGTGCAGTCCTCGCTGGTGATGTACCCGATCTACGCCTTCGGCTCCGAGGCCCAGAAAGACCGCTACCTGCCGAAGCTGCGCACCGGCGAATGGGTCGGCTGCTTCGGCCTCACCGAGCCCGATGCCGGCTCCGATCCGGGTTCGATGCGCACCCGGGCGAAGAAGGTCAATGGCGGCTTTGTGCTGAACGGCTCGAAGACCTGGATCAGCAACTCGCCGATCGCCGATGTCTGCCTGGTCTGGGCCAAGGATGACGAGGGCGTGATCCGCGGCTTCCTGGTCGATCGCGACTCCAAAGGGCTGGAGACACCCAAGATCGAAGGCAAGGTCTCGCTCCGCGCCTCGGTCACCGGCATGATCATGCTCTCGGACGTCTTCGTCCCCGAGGACCGCATGCTGCCCGGCGTGAAGGGGCTGCGCGGCCCGTTCTCCTGCCTCAACAACGCGCGCTACGGCATCGCCTGGGGCGCGCTGGGTGCTGCCGAATTCTGCTGGCACGCGGCCCGGCAATACACGCTGGACCGGCAGATGTTCGGTCGCCCCCTGGCCGGCACCCAGCTCGTCCAGAAGAAGCTGGCCGACATGCAGACCGAGATCACGCTCGGCCTGCAGGGCGTGCTGCGCCTCGGCCGCCTGCTCGATGCCGGCGAGGCGGCGCCGGAAATGATCTCCCTGCTCAAGCGCAACAATTGCGGCAAGGCGCTCGACATCGCCCGCCTCGCGCGCGACATGCATGGCGGCAACGGCATCGTCGATGAGTACCATGTCATCCGCCACATGGTGAATCTCGAAACCGTGAACACCTATGAGGGCGCGCACGACGTCCACGCCCTCATCCTCGGCCGCGCCCAGACCGGCCTGTCCGCCTTCTGATCGCGCGGGCGCCATCCATCCTGCGGGATCGGATGGCGCCCGACGCTTTCGATCACCGGCCCCTCCTCGCCCGGCCGGGCCAAGCCGTCCGGCCGGTTTTCATCCCGCCCCGCCCTCTCTGCCCGCTCAGGTCTGCGCCGCACATGCGTGCGCTGCTTGCAACATTGCGGCCATATGTATATATCGTTACATATAAATATCATTTTTTGCTGCAAAAAATTGAAAACTTTAACCTATTTAGAGAAACGCCAGTCCAGAGACGTGTCGTGGAACACTTCCCCCTGCCTCATGACTGATCTCGCCGCCCCCGCAGCAGCCCCCGCCGCCGATGTCTGACCTTTCCCGGCCATCGCCCGGGGGCCCGGCCGCCTTGCGCGGCGTCATCCGCGCGCTGCTGGGCGCGGATGCGGTGCCCCGCCACCTCGCCGAGTCGGTGGCGATCGAGGGGTTCGAGCTGCGCGCCCGGCTCACCCGGGTGGCGAGCCTGGTCGGCATGGGCATCGCCATCGTCCTCGCGGTCGATTTCCGCGCCACGCTGCACCGCCCGGCAGTGGCGGCGTCGCTCGCCGTGCTGCTGCTGGCCTGCCTCGTCCTGTTCGGCGTCGCCGCCGCTTGGCCCGCACTGCGCCGCCGCCGGTCCGACCTGCTGCTGATCCGCATCGCCTTCAACGGCGTCACGGCGGTGCTCGGCACCGCCTGGGCGGTCTATCTGAACCTGCTGATCCGCGCGGTGCCGCCGGATAGCCAGGGGCTGCTGATCGGCGTGTTCATCGGCCTGCTGTCCAGCGTCATTTCCGCCGGCCCGCTCGCCACCAGGCTCGCCTTCTGGCTGCCGCTCACCGCCGGCGCCTTCGCCGCCCTGCGCGTCTCGGCCAGTCTCTGGCAGCCCGCCATCGTGATCACGCTCGCCCTTTATTCCGCCTTCGTCCTGTTCACCATGGTCGTGCTCAACCGCCGCATGGTCGAGCACGGCGTCAGCACCTTCGAGCTGCGGCGGATCAACGAGACGATCCAGATGCTGCTGCGCGATTTCGAGGACAATGCGAGCGACTGGCTGTGGGAGACCGACGCCCGGCTGAACCTCGTCCATCCCTCGCCGCGTCTGGCCGAGGCAGCGCGCCGCGACGCCACCGCGATCGGCGGCAACCTGTTCACCTTCCTCGCCAGCCTCGGCGCCACGGATGCCAGCGCGGCCGATACCGATGCCGCCGATGGCAATGCCAATTCCGACCCCTATGCCGAACTGCGCCGTCAGATCGGCCTGCGCCGGCCGTTCCGCGACCTGCTGGTGCCGGTCGGCCCGGCGGATGACCGCCGCTGGTGGTCGCTCACCGGCAAGCCCACGCTCGACCATCACGGCCTCTTCGCCGGCTATCGCGGCGTCGGCTCGGATGTCACGGTGGCGCACAGCTCCCGCCAGCGGATCGATTTCCTCGCCCGTCACGATCCGCTGACCGAGCTGCTCAACCGCGCCGCTTTCGGCGTCCTGGCCGACCAGGCGCTCGCCACCGCCGGCGCCGCCATGCTCTATCTCGATCTCGACCAGTTCAAGGCGGTGAACGACAGCTACGGCCACGCCCTGGGGGACAGCCTGCTGCGCGCCGTCGCCGGCCGCCTGCGCGGCGCCATCCGCGACACCGACATCGCCGCCCGCCTTGGCGGCGACGAATTCGCCGTCCTGCTGCCCGGCGGCAGCCGGCTCGACGCGACCTCGATGGCCGACCGCATCATCGAGCGCCTCTCCCCGCCCTACGGGCTCGACGGCATGACGGTCGAGATCGGCGTCAGCATCGGCATCGCCCTCGCGCCCGAGGATGCCGACACGTCGGACGCCCTGCTGCGCAACGCCGATCTCGCCCTCTACCGCGCCAAGCAGCGCGGCCGCGGCGCCTGGCAGCTCTTCGACCAGGCGATGGACCGCCAGGTGCAGACCCAGCGCGGCCTGCGGCGCGACATCCGCCGCGCCCTGAACGACCGCGAACTCTTCCTCGAATACCAGCCGATCGTCGATCTGCGCAGCCGCCGGCTGCGCGCGGTCGAGGCGCTGGTGCGCTGGCGCCATCCCCAGCGCGGCGTGATCGGGCCGGAGGATTTCATCGCCATCGCCGAGCGCGGCGGGCTGATCGGCGCCGTCACCCGCCATGTGCTGGCCGAGGCCGCCGCCTTCGCCCTGCGCCTGCCGCCCGAGATCTCGATCTCGATCAACCTCTCCGCCCTGCATCTGCGCGAGGCGCTGCAATTCGACCAGATTTCCGCGGTCATCGCCGCCTCCGGCCTCGATCCCCGGCGCATCGAGTTCGAAGTCACCGAAACCGCCCTGCTCTCCACCGACGACCGCACGATCGACAATCTCCGCCGCCTGCGCGCCCTTGGCTGCAGCATCGCGATCGACGATTTCGGCACCGGTTTCGCCGCCCTCTCCACCCTGCGCACCTTTCCCTTCGACCGCCTGAAGATCGACCGCAGCTTCATCCGCGAGCTTGATCGTCCGGGCAACGCCGCGCAGATCGTCAGGGCGATCATCGAGTTCAGCCGCACGCTCGGCCTGCGCGTCACCGTCGAGGGCGTCGAGACCGAGGCGCACGCCGCCGCCCTGCTGGCCTATCCCGACATCGATGCCCAGGGATATCTCTTTTCCCGGCCGCTCTCCGGCGATAGACTGCTCGTCCTTGCGGCGTCGGGCGTGCTGGCCGGCACGGGCGCGGCCTTCGGCTGACGGCCGCGCCGCCCCGCGTCCGCGGCCGGCACAAGTTCGGAGACCGTCATGACCGTCACACAAGCGAATGTTCCCGGCGAAGCCGCCGCCGCCCTGCGCGTCAGCCTGACCGAAGACCTGAAATCCGCCATGCGCGCGCGCGACGAGATCCGCGTCTCCACCCTGCGCATGGTCCTCGCCAAGGTGAAGGACGCCGACATCGCCGCCCGCCCGCGCGGCGTCGAGGCGATCGCCGAGGCCGAACTCGTCGCCCTGCTGCGCGGCATGGTCAAATCCCGCCGCGAGTCCGAGGCGCAATATCTCGCCGGCAACCGCCCCGAGCTTGCCGCGCGCGAGGCGGCGGAAATCGCCATCATCGAGGCCTATCTGCCGCAAACCCTCGCCGGTGCGGCGCTCGATGCCGCCATCGCCGCCGCCATAGCCGCCACCGGTGCGACCGGCCCGAAACAGATGGGCGCGGTCATCGCCGCGCTGAAGGCGGCGCACGGTGCGGCCCTCGACATGGCCGCCGCCTCGGCCGCGGTGAAGGCGAAGCTGGCCGGCGGATGAGCCTGCCGCCGCAATTTCTCGACGAGCTGCGCAACCGCACGCCGCTCGTCCCGCTGGTCGCCCGCCGCGTGCGCCTCGAGCGCGCCGGCCGCGACCAGAAAGGCTGCTGCCCGTTCCACAACGAGAAATCGCCTTCGTTCTACGTCTACGACGATCACTATCACTGCTTCGGCTGCGGCGCGCATGGCGACGCCATCAGCTTCGTGATGCAGAGCGAGGGGGCGAGCTTCATCGAGGCGATCGAGCGCCTCGCCGCCGAGGCCGGGCTGGAGGTGCCGAAGCCGAGCCCCGCCATCGCCGAGGCGCAGAAGCGCGAGGCGGAGCTGGCGGATGTGCTCGAAGCCGCGGCCGCCGAATACCGCCGCCGCCTTGCCGCCCCCGAGGGCGAGGCCGCCCGCGCCTATCTCGCCGCCCGCGGCCTCGATGCGCCGACCATCGCCCGCTTCGGCCTTGGCTGGTCGGGCGAGGGCAGGGGGGCGCTGCGCGCCGCACTCGCCCGCCAGGGCATCGCCGAATCCCGCCTCATCGAGGCCGGGCTGATGAAGGAGGGCGAGCGCGGCGCGGTCGATTATTTCTACAACCGCGTGATGTTCCCGATCCGCGACCGCAAGGGCCGCATGCTCAGCTTCGGCGGCCGCCTGCTCGGCGATGGCCAGCCGAAATACCTCAACGGCCCGGAAACCGCGCTCTTCTCCAAGCGCCGCACCCTCTACGGGCTCGACTCCGCCCGCCCCGCCATCCGCACCGGCGCGGCGCTGATCGTGGTGGAGGGCTATATGGACGTGATCGCGCTCGCCGCCGCCGGCTTCGCCGGCGCGGTCGCCCCGCTCGGCACCGCACTCACCGACTCCCATCTCGAGGAACTCTGGCGCCTCTCGCCGCGCCCCATCCTCTGCCTCGATGGCGATGCCGCCGGCCGCAGAGCGGCCCTGCGCACCATCGAACTCGCGCTGAAGCAGCTCACCCCCGAGCGCGGCCTCGCCGTGCTCGCCCTGCCGCCGGGCGATGATCCGGACAGTTTCGTCCGCCGTGAGGGCGCGTCCGCCTTCGCCGCCCGCCTCGCCGCGATCCCCTCGCTGGCCGACACGCTCTACGACCTGCTCGCCGAGGCGGCCGACCAGTCCACCCCGGAAGGCCGCGCCGCCCTGCGCGCCCGGCTGGAGGCGCTCGCCCGCCTGATCGACGACCGCGCCCTGGCCGGCGAATACCGCGCCGCCCTGCTCGACCGTTTCTTCGCCGCCCGGCGCGACCGCGCGTCCGCGGCCCGTCCCGGCGGCAGCGCGGCCTTCCGTCCTGGCTTTTCGCGTCCCGGCTTTTCGCGTTCCGGCTTTTCGCGTCCCGGCTTCGCCAACCCGCCGCCGCTCAACCTGCCCCGCCCTCCGATCGACACCGCCATCGCCCATCGCCGCCGCGCCCGGCTGCTGACCGGCCTGCTCATCGCCCATCCCGACCTGCTGCCGATGCTGGAGGAGGCCTTCGGCCTGCTCGCCTTGCCGGAGGAGTGCGCCCGCCTGCGCGCCGCGATGGCCGCATGGCTCGCCACCGCCGAAACCCTTGACTCTGAACACCTGCTCAACCATTTGACCCAGTCGGGTCTGGGTGAGGAGGCCGCTCTCGTTCTTGGCGGCATTCCGCGCCCCGGAACCGGAACCGACACGTCCGCAACCGGCGCCGATGCGTTGCAGTCGCTCTGGTACGGACTATACGGCCTGATGAATCTGGACTGGCTGCGGCAACAATGCGAGGAACAGAGACTGAGGTTCGAGCAGGATCCGACGCCCGAAAACAACACCCGTCTGCGGGCCCTCGTGGAAGCGCGCTATCGCGCCGAGCGGGGCGAAGCCGACCTTGACGCCTGAACCGAGCGCGCCCTTCGCGTTGCTGCCCTGGAGATTGATGCACTGATGGCGACCAAACAAGCTGCCCAAGCCGAGACCGCGGCGCCCGAGGCCGAGGCCGACACCGCAACGCTCGACATCCAGTCCGCCTCGGTCAAGCGCCTGATCGCCCGCGGCAAGGAGCGTGGCTACATCACCTTCGACGAGCTGAACGCCGTCCTCCCCTCCGAGCAGAACAGCTCCGAGCAGATCGAGGACGTGATGTCGATGCTCAGCGAAATGGGCATCCAGGTGGTCGAGGGCGAGGAAGGCGAGGAGCCGGAACCCGCCGCCCGCGCCGAGAAGGACGAGGAAGCGACCGAGGACGAGGAAACCGCCTCCGGCAACATCAGCGAGTCGAGCGGCAGCCGCACCGATGATCCGGTGCGGATGTATCTGCGCGAGATGGGCACGGTCGAGCTGCTCTCCCGCGAGGGCGAGATCGCCATCGCCAAGCGCATCGAGGCCGGGCGCGACATGATGATCGGCGGGCTCTGCGAAAGCCCGCTCACCTTCCGCGCGATCATCTCGTGGCATGAATCCCTCAAGGACGGGAAGATGCTGCTGCGCGACGTGATCGATCTCGAAGCCACCCAGGGCGGCGGCGATGCCGGCTTCAACCCCAACGCCCCGGTCGCCGAGGAACCCGAGGAGGACGAGGAAGGCGAATCCAGCGGCCTCTCGCTCTCCGCGGTCGAGGAGAAGCTCAAGCCCGAGGTCTTCGAAACCTTCACCGAGGTCGAGAAGCTCTACGAGAAGTTCATGAAGCTCCAGCACAAGCGGCTGGACGCGATGAACGCCGGCGAGGAAATGGCCTCCCGCTCGGAAAAGACCTACGAAAAGCTGCGCGACGAGCTGGTCGCCAAGGTCGAGCAGGTCAGCCTGCACAATAACCGCATCGAGGAGCTGGTGATCCAGCTCAAGGAGCTGAACCAGCGGCTCAACGGTCTGGAAGGCCAGATGCTGCGCCTCGCCGAGGGCTGCAAGATCACCCGCGAGGACTTCCTCGCCGCCTATCGCGGCCGCGAGATGGACCCGACCTGGCTGGACGACGTGGCCAAGCGCCCCGGCAAGGGCTGGAAAATCTTCGTCGAGCGCTACGGCACCCGCATCACCGAGCTGCGCGCCCAGATCGGCCGCATCGCCGCCGAGGCGCAGCTGCCGATCGAGGAATTCCGCCGCGTCTATGCCACCGTCTCGCGCGGCGAGCGCGATTCCACCCGCGCCAAGAAGGAAATGATCGAGGCCAATCTGCGCCTCGTCATCTCCATCGCCAAGAAATACACCAATCGCGGCCTGCAATTCCTCGACCTGATCCAGGAAGGCAATATCGGCCTGATGAAGGCGGTGGACAAATTCGAATACCGCCGCGGCTACAAGTTCTCGACCTACGCGACCTGGTGGATCCGCCAGGCGATCACCCGCTCGATCGCCGATCAGGCGCGCACCATCCGCATCCCGGTCCACATGATCGAGACGATCAACAAGCTGGTCCGCACCTCGCGGCAGATGCTGCACGAGATCGGCCGCGAGCCGACGCCCGAGGAACTGGCCGAGAAGCTCGGCATGCCGCTCGAGAAGGTGCGCAAGGTGCTCAAGATCGCCAAGGAGCCGATCTCCCTCGAAACCCCGATCGGCGACGAGGAAGACAGCCATCTCGGCGATTTCATCGAGGACAAGAACGCGATCATCCCGCTCGATGCCGCGGTTCACGCCAATCTGCGCGAAGCCGCGACCCGCGTGCTCTCCTCGCTCACCCCGCGCGAGGAGCGCGTGCTGCGCATGCGCTTCGGCATCGGCATGAACACCGACCACACGCTTGAGGAAGTCGGCCAGCAATTCAACGTCACCCGCGAGCGCATCCGCCAGATCGAGGCGAAGGCCCTGCGCAAGCTCAAGCATCCCTCGCGCAGCCGCAAGCTGAGGAGCTTCCTCGAGGACTGAGCCGCGCCATGCTCGAATATGCCCGCGTCCGCCCCGGCGAGAGTTTCGACCGCGCCTGCGTCACCGTGACCTTCCTGCGGATGGACCGCATGCCCGCCCGCACATGGCCCGACCTGCCTGAAGGCGCCACGATCGAGCCTGTGCCGCACATGGATCTCGCGACCTATCGCGACCTCTACGACCGTGTCGGCCAGCCCTGGCTGTGGTGGCTGCGGCGGATCATGCCGGATGCGATGCTCGCCCGCCTGCTGGCCGATCCGGCGATCGCGGTGTACCTGCTGCGGGTCGATGGCGCGGTCGCCGGCTTCTTCGAGCTGGACGCGACCTCCTGGCCGGATGTCAATCTGAGCTATTTCGGCCTGCTGCCCGAGGTGATCGGCCGCGGCCTCGGCTTCGCCCTGCTGGGGGCGGCGATCGAGCGGGTCTTCTCCGGCCCGGTCCGCGGCATGACGGTGAACACCTGCACCGCCGATCATCCCCGCGCCCTGCCGAACTACCAGCGCGCCGGCTTTCGCATCGTCCGCCGGATCGACGAGGTATGGGACATCCCGAGCCGCCTCGGCTTCGCGGTGCCCGCCCATCTCCGCCCCCCGCCGCGCCCGGCCTGAACCCGCGCCCGGCCATGGCACGACGCTGAGCGAGCGATGACCGAGCCCCGCATCCTCCACCACTCGACCCACCTGATCGTGATTGACAAGCCCGCCGGCCTGCCGAGCCATGCCGGCCGCGCCGGCGGCCCGAGCGTGGAAGACTGGTTCCCCCGCTGGCGGCGCGGCGCCGACGGGCCGTGGCTGGTCCACCGGCTCGATACCGACACTTCCGGCTGCCTCGCCATCGCCCGCCGCAAGACCACGCTGGTCGCGCTGCAACGCGCCTTCGCCGCCCGCCGCGTCGGCAAGACCTACTGGGCGATCGTCGAGGGTGTTCCGGCCGCGCCGCACGGCACGATCGAACTGGCGCTCGCCCGCCGCGCCACCCAGGGCGGCTGGCGCATCGCGCCCGATCCGCGCGGCGACCCCGCGATCACCGACTGGCGATGCCTCGCGGCGGGGCAGGGCAGGGCCCTGCTCGAACTCCGCCCGCGCACCGGCCGCACCCACCAGCTCCGCGTCCATTGCGCCGAATCCGGCTTCCCCATCGTCGGCGATCCACTCTACGGCACCGCTTCCGACGGGCTCTGCCTGCTCGCCCGCGCGCTCGCCCTGCCGCTGGAGCCGAAACTCACCGTCACCGCCGCGCCGCCCGTGCATATGCTGGCGGCGGCACGCGCCTCAGCGCTCGATCTCGCGCAACTGGTCGAGGAAGCTCCGGCAGAATGAGGCGGCGGTCCGCGCCCTGATCTTGCCGAGCAGCGCCGCATGCCGCGCGACCCGCTCCTCCGCCGGCATCAGCAGCGCCGCGTGCATCGCATCCGCCACCTGGTCGGCGTCATACGGATTGACGATCAGCGCCTCGGTCAGCTCCTCCGCCGCCCCGGCGAAGCGCGAGAGCACCAGCACCCCCGGGTCCGCCGGGTCCTGGGCGGCGATGAACTCCTTCGCCACCAGGTTCATCCCGTCGCGCAGCGGCGTCACCAGCCCGATGCTGGCGATCCGGTAGAACCCGGCGATGGTGGCGCGGTTCACCGCCCGCGTCATGTAGCGCAGCGGCGTCCAGTCGAAATCCGAATAGGCGCCGTTGATCTTGCCGGCCTGCCGGTCCAGTTCGTGCCGCAGCGCCTGATACCGGTCGACATCCTCGCGCGAGCGGGCGGCGATCTGCAACAGGCTGATCCGGCGCAGATGCTCGGGGTGCCGCTGGAACAGCCGGCCGAACGCGTCGAAGCGCTGCGGCAACCCCTTGGTATAGTCCAGCCGGTCCACCCCGATCGCCAGCGCCCGCCCCACCAGGCTCGACACCAGCCGCCGCGAATCCGCCATCCCCGCCGCCCGCTGCGCTGCGCGCGCGAAGCCCTCCGCGTCGATCCCCACCGGCGTTACCGTCGTCATCGTGCGGTGCCCGTCATGAACGAAGCCGCCCGCCCCGTCGCGGTGCAGTTCCATGCAGGAGGCGGCGCACTCCAGGAAATTCGCCCGGTCGCCCTCGGTCTGGAACCCGACGAGGTCCGCCGCCGCCATCGCCCGCACCAGCTGGCACGCCTCCGGCAGCACGTGCAGCATCGCCGGCGGCACGAAGGGGATATGCAGGAACAGCCCGATCCGGTTGGTGACGCCGCGCCGCCGCAGCGCCTCGGCCATGGTCAGCAGTTGGTAGTCATGGATCCAGATCACGTCGTCCGGGTCCAGCAGCGGCGCGAGCCGGGCGGCGAATCTCTCGTTGACCGCGAGATACCCCTCGAACTCGTCGCGCCGGAAGTCGAACAACCCGCTGCGGTAATGCAGCAGCGGCCACAGCGCGCCGTTGGAGAAGCCGACATAGAAGCGCCGATACTCCGCCTCGCTCAGATCGAGCGTCGCATAGGTGATGCCGCGATGCTCGGCGATGGCCGTCCGTCCCGCATCGCTCGCGCTCCGCCGTCCCGACCAGCCGAACCAGAGCGAGCCGGGGATCATCGCCTCCTCCAGCGCCACCGCCAGCCCGCCGGCCTTGGCCCCCTTGTCGGTGGGCAGCGACACCCGGTTGGACACGACGACGAGCCGCCCCATCTCACACCCCTCCCGGCACGAGGGCGCTGCCGAGCCAGGCCAGCACAGCACCCGGCCTGCCGCCGAAATCGCGATGCACATGCAGCCCATGCCCGCCTTGCGCCGCCGCCGCCGCGATCGCCTCCTCGTCGGTCACGTCATCGCCGACGAAAACCGGCACCCGCCCGGCGAAAGGCGGCCGCGCCATGAACCATTCCAGCGCGCGCCCCTTGCCCGCGCCGCGCGGGCGGATCTCCCAGGCCATGTTCGCCGCCAGCAATTCTACCTCGGGCGAGGCGGCGATCATCGCGCCGATCATCTCCCTCAGCGCCGTCCCGGCCGCGGGAGCTGCCCGGAAATGCGCGACCAGCGAGGCCGATTTCGCCTCGATCCGCACGCCCGGATGCGCCGCCGCCGCCGCCTCCAGCGCCGCCCGCCACGCCGCGCGGTTCGCCGTCTCGTGCAGCGGATGATGGATCACCCCCGCCGCGTCGCGCAGCACGAAGCCGTGCTCGGCGCCGGCGGGGAAGGGGGCGCCGGTCACCGCGTCGATCTGCGCGAGCGACCGCCCCGAAAGGATCGCCAGCGCCCCGTCGCGCTGCGCCGCCAGCCCGCGCAGCATCGAAGCGAGCCCCTCGGGCACCGCCACCTCCTCCGCCGTCGGGGCAAATTCCAGCAACGTGCCGTCCAGGTCGAGGAACAGCGCGTGATCGCGCGTCAGGATCGGTTGCATTCATGACAAATGGGCATGGATGATGCCCCGATCAAGCAACGAGACCGGTTCGGTTGCGGAACGCTGGAAGTTGCGGAACGCTAGAACACGTTCCGATCCATCAGGACCGGATGATGCGCTCTATCTTTTTGATTACTAGAGCATCTTGATCCGATCAGATGAGCCCATCTGATCGGATGATGCTCTATCATACTGACAAACCGAGCATCTTTATCCGATCAGATGAGTTCATCTGATCGGATGATGCTCTACCGCCGCGCCGCCGGCCAGGAGAGCAGATCGTGCCCCATCAGCACCGGCACCCGCAGCAGCACATGCCCGTCATGAACGATGTCGATCGGCGGCTCCACCGTGATCGAGCGGAACCGCGGCGCATAGCGCGTCTCGATCGCCGAGACCGATCCCGGCATCGCCGCGATCAGGATATTCTCTCCGATCAGCGATCGCGGCGGCGTGGTCACGCCGAATTCATGCGGATTGCCCTCGAACACCGTCATCCGCATTCCCGGCCCGACCGCATAGGCGATCTTCCCCGCATCGAACCAGCGCAGTGCCGCGAGCGCCAGCCCCGGCCGGTCGAGCTGCCCGCGCGCCTTGAGTGAAGCGCGGAAACTCGTCCAGTCGATCGCCTGCAAGGTGGGCGACTTTCCGGGCGGGAACATCGCATCGAACCCCGGCACGATGCCGAGCCGCACCTGCACGGCGATGAACAGCACCGCCACCGCCAGCAGCGCCGCCGTCCCCGCCGCCGCCCGGCCGATCCACAGAAGCAGCGCCCCGCGCTGGCGCACCGCCCAGTCGCCAAGCAGCGGGAACAACATCAGATACCCCGGCGCCGCCCAGTGGAACAAAATCTTGCGTGACGACCACAACCCGATCACCGAGAACAGCGCCACCGGCACCACGCCGAGCCAGGCCAGCAGCCGCGCCCGCCGGTCGCGCCCAAGCAGCCCGCCGATCAGGAGCCCGATCATGGGGACGAAAATCCAGGGCGCGACGAACAGCGCCTCCCCGCCCCAGATCGCGAAGGGCCGCAGCGGGTGCAGCGCCAGCCCCGCCGCCCGGTCGCCCTGATAGCCGAACGAGGCCCAGCCATTCAGCGCGTTCCAGATCACCACCGGCGAGAACATCCCCGCCGCCAGCACGCAGGCCACCCACGGCCCCGGCGTCGCCAGCGCCCGCCGCCCCCGCGCATCCACCAGCAGGAACAGCAGCGCCCCCGCCAGCACCAGCACCGCGTTGTATTTCGAGGCCATCGCGAGCCCGATCAGAATGCCCGCCAGCGGCCAGAATTCCGGATCGGGCGTGGCCGCCTGCTCCGTCCGCCCGATCCCCAGCGCCCGCGCCAGCGCCCAGGCGGCGCCGACCAGGAACGCATCCAGCGGCCCGTCCGGCAGCACCCAGGTGCCGAAGGCAAACGAGAACACCGGCGAGATATTCAACCCGATCACCGCCCACAGCCCCGCCGCCGGCGAGAACAGCCGCCTTGTCAGCCCGTACATCAGCCCGCTCGTCGCCGCGAACGTCGCGATGAACGGCAGCCGCACGATGAACGGCGTGTGCAGCCCGGTCAGCCGCTGGATGCCGAGTTCCATCCACCACGAGACCGGCGGATGATCGAAATACGACAGCTGGAACGTGTGCGCGGCGGCGACCATGTAGCTCTCGTCGATCCCGAGCCCCATGCCGGCGGCCAGCACCAGCCGCGCCAGCGTCGCGGCGAGAATGACGAGCAGCGCGGCGCTGCCCGGTTGCATCTGCTTCATGACCGCATCGCATGGCCGCGCCGCGCCGGCCGGTCAAGCGCTGCCGCCCTGTCCTCACGCGAGCCTGACTTGCCGGGTGCTGAATCCCGCTCTAGCAAGGCCTCCCACGGAGGTTCACGATGTCACGACACGCCCTCGACCGCCGGGCCATGCTCGGCCTGTCCGGTTTCGCCCTCGGCGGCCTCGCCCTGCGCTCCGCCTCGGCCGAAAGCGCCCCCGCCGGCCCGGCCATCATCCCGCTCGAAGGCCATTTGCCGCCGCTCGCCTTGCACATGCAGGATGTCGAAACCGGCCAGACCGTCACCGCCTCCACCTTTCGCGGCCATCCGGTGATCCTCTATTTCGGCTTTACCCGCTGCCCGGACACCTGCCCGCTGACCCTGCAAAACGCGGCAAAACTCGTCCCCCTGCTCGGCAAGTACGGGAAGGATCTGCGGGTCGTCTTCGTCACCGTCGACCTCGCCTATGACACCGCCGCCCGGCTCAAGACCTTCGTCGCCAAATTCGGCCCGCCGCCGGTCTTCACCGGCCTGCGCGGCACGCCGGCGGAACTCAAGGCGCTGGCGCAGCGCTTCGGCGTCTATTACCGCGCCCCCACCGGCCCCGATTCGCCCGATCCCGAGGGCGCCATCCGCCACAGCAGCGCCACCTATCTCTTCGGGCCGAACGGGTGGGCCATCGCCCTGCTCGCAACCTTCCCCTCCTCGCGGCCCGACCTGCCCGGCGTGGCCGCGCTCATCCGCAAGACGATGGACAATTATTGATGCCGCGCCGCCCCGCTTTCCTCGCCGCCGTTCTGGTCGCCGCAGGGCTGGCCCAGCCCGCCGCCGCCGCTCCCGCCGCCGCCGGCAGCCCCGCTCCCGCGATCACCGCTCCCGCGATCACCGCCAAAGATGGCTGGTTCCGCTACCTGCTGCCACAAATCCCGGCTGCCGGCTTCGTCACCCTGGCCAATGAAAGCGACAGCCCCGCGGTGCTCACCGGCGTCCGTTCCCCCGCCTGCGGCAGCGCCATGCTGCACCGCAGCCTGAACCATAGCGGGATGGACATGATGATCCACGTGCAATCCGTGACCATCCCGGCCCATGGCAAATTCCGCTTCTCTCCCGGCGCCTATCACATCATGTGCATGAAGCCGCACATGGCGGTGGGACAGACCGCGAGCGTCACCCTGACATTCGCCGCCGCCCCGCCGCTCACCGTGCCCTTCACCGTCTATGGCGCCGATGGCCGCCCGGCCAGCCAGTAACACGGGAAGGCAAGATCTGCCCGTGTCGTATTTCCGGCCGGCGCTGCTCGCCGCCCTCCTCCTGCTGCCGTCTCTCGCCGTGGCCGCCCTCCCGCCCCAAGGCGAAGCAGCGGGCAATGCGGCGCGCGGCGCAACCATCGTCGCCCATGGCACGGCGGGCGGGGTGCTGCCCTGCATGGTCTGTCACGGCGCCGATCTCGCCGGCAATCCCGCCATCGGCGCCCCGCGCCTCGCCGGCCTGAAGCCGGCGGCAACACTCGCCGCCCTGGCCGCCATCGCCGCCGGACGGCAGGGGAAGAACTATGTGATGCGCCGCATCGCCCACGCGCTCACCCAAGCCGACCGCGCCGACATCGCCGCCTATCTCGCCACACTGACGCCACGCTAGAGCATCATCCGATCAGATGGAATCATCTGATCGGATAAAGATGCTCTAATTATCAACAAGATAGAGCACTTTCCGATCCTTTCGGATCGGATTTAGTGGTCTGTCATATTGATATAGATGCTTTGACCGCGCGGTCAGGAGCAAGATGACGGCGCGTTACTCGAACCGCGCGAGCCAGCCCAGCACGCCGCCCGCCTTGCTCCGGTTCGCCGCCTCGATATCCGCGGCCAGCGCCTTGTAGTCGGGGTGCCGCGTCAGCCCGAGATCGGGGATGATGAACCGCGCCCGACCCTTCGCGTCGAACACATAGACCAGCGCCGAATGCACCACCTGGTATTTCAGCGGATCGGGCGAGGGATGCACCGATGCCACCACCCGATACCGCCGCGCCAGCCGGTAGATCTGGTCCGGCGTGCCCCGCAGGCCACGGAACTGCGTGTCGAACAGCGCCACATATTTCGCCAGCACCGCATCGGTGTCCCGCTTCGGATCGATGGTGACGAACAGGAACACCACGTTCTTCGCCGCCGGCCCCAGCGCGCGGAACAGCATGTGCAGCTTGTAGAGCGTGTCGGGGCAGACATCCGGGCAGTTGGTATAGCCGAAATAGAGCAGCACCGTCTTGCCGCGGAAATCCCGCGCGGTGACGGTCTTTCCCGTCTCCGCCTCGGTCATGGTGAAGCCGAGCGGCGGCACCAGCCCGCTCACCTCGACCACCCCGCCCTTGCCGAGCGGCACGCCGCTCAGCGTCGTCTGCGCCGCGGTCGCGGCAAAGGCGGTCGGGACAAAGGCAGCCGGGGCACAGGCGAGGCCGAGGGCGAAGCCGGCGCAGAGCAGCAGGGCGGCGAGGGCGCGGATCATGATGAAGCCGGCTCGCCGATCTTCCGCTTCAGCGCCTCGTTCACCAGCGCCGGGTTGCCCTTGCCCTGCATCGCCTTCATCACCTGGCCGACGAAGAAGCCGAACAGCTTGTCCTTGCCCGCCTTGTATTCGGCGAGCTTGTCGGCATTGGCGGCAACCACCCTGTCGATCGCCTCGTCGATCGCGCCGGTATCCGTCACCTGCTTCAGCCCGCGCGCCTCGACGATCGCGCCCGCCGCATCGCCGGTGTCGAACATCAACTCCAGCACCTCCTTGGCGATCTTGCCGTTGATCGTCTTGTCGGTGATCAGGTCGAGCAGCTCGCCGAGCCGGGCGGCGGTCACCGGCGAGGTCTCGATGCTCGTCCCGGTGCGGTTGAGATGGGCGAAGAAATCGCCGAGCATCCAGTTCGCCACCAGCTTCGCATCGCGCCCGGCGACGACGGTCTCGAAGAAATCCGCCGTCACCTGCTCCATCACGAAAATCGACGCCTCGTAGCGCGACAGGCCAAAGTCGCGCATCAGCCGCGCCCGCTTCGCATCCGGCAGCTCCGGCAGCGTCGCCTTCAGCGACTCCACCCATGCCTCCTCCAGCACCAGCGGCAGCAGGTCCGGCTCGGGGAAATAGCGGTAGTCGTGCGCGTCCTCCTTGCTCCGCATCGAGCGGGTCACGCCGCGCGCCGGCTCGAACAGCCGCGTCTCCTGGTCCACCGTCCCGCCGGCTTCCCAGATCTCGATCTGCCGCTTCGCCTCCGCCTCGATCGCCTGCATCACGAAGCGGATCGAGTTGACGTTCTTGATCTCGCAGCGGGTGCGGAACGGCTCGCCATGCTTGCGCACCGACACGTTGACGTCCGCCCGCATCGAGCCCTCGTCCATGTTGCCGTCGCAGGTGCCGAGATAGCGCAGGATGGTGCGCAGCTTGCGCAGATAGGCGCCGGCCTCTTCCGGCGAGCGCATGTCCGGCTCGCTGACGATCTCCATCAGCGCCACACCCGAGCGGTTGAGATCGATCAGCGACTTGCTCGGATGCTGGTCATGCATCGACTTGCCGGCATCCTGCTCCAGATGCAGCCGGGTGATCCCGATCGTCCGCGTCTCGCCCGATTCCAGCTCGATCTCGATCGCCCCGGCGCCGACGATCGGATGCTCGTACTGGCTGATCTGATAGCCCTGCGGCAGGTCGGCGTAGAAATAGTTCTTCCGGTCGAACCGCGAGACGAGGTTGATATGCGCGGCGAGCCCGAGCCCGGTGCGCACCGCCTGCGCCACGCATTCGCGGTTGATCACCGGCAGCATCCCCGGAAACCCGGCATCGACGAAGCTCACCTGGCTGTTCGGCGCGGCGCCAAACGCCGTCGCCGCCCCGCTGAACAGTTTCGAGCGCGAGATCACCTGGGCATGGACCTCAAGCCCGATCACCAGCTCCCACGCGCCGGTTGTCCCCTCGATCACGTAGCTCATGCCGCACCTCCCGCGATCACGCCCGGCCTGTGCGCGAACCCCGCCGCCCGCTCCAGCACGGACGAGACGGCGAACACCGTCTCCTCGTCGAAATGCCGCCCCAGCACCTGCAAGCCGAGCGGCAGGCCGCCGGCATCCAGCCCCGCCGGCACGCTCATCCCCGGCACGCCGGCGAGCGAGGCCGGCACGGTGAACACGTCGTTGAGATACATCGTCACCGGATCGTCCATCTTCTCGCCCAGCGCGAACGCCGCCGAGGGTGCCGTCGGCGTCAGCAGCGCGTCCACCTTCGCGAACACCTCCTGGAAATCCCGCAGGATCAGCGCCCGCACCTTCTGCGCCTTGAGGTAATACGCGTCGTAATACCCGGCCGAGAGCACATAGGTCCCGATCATGATCCGCCGCTTCACCTCGTCGCCAAACCCGGCCGCCCGCGTGCGCTCATACAGGTCGATCAGGTCCTTGCCCTCGATGCGCGCGCCGAATCGCACCCCGTCATACCGCGCGAGGTTCGACGACGCTTCCGCCGGTGCGACGATGTAATACACCGGCAGCCCGTATTTCGTGTGCGGCAGCGAGACATCCACAATCTCCGCCCCCCCCCGCCGCAGCCAGTCGATCCCGTCCTGCCACAGCGTCTCGATCTCGCGCGGCATGCCCTCCACGCGATACTCCGCCGGAATCCCGATCCGGAGCCCCTTGACCCCGCGCCCGCACGCCGCCCGGAAATCCGGCACCGCCCGCTCCGCCGAGGTCGAATCCTTCGGATCGAACCCGCTCATCTCGCGCAGCAGGATCGCGCAATCCTCCACCGTCCGCGCCATCGGCCCCGCCTGGTCCAGCGACGAGGCAAACGCGATGATCCCGAACCGCGAGCACCGCCCATAGGTCGGCTTGATCCCGGCGATCCCGCTGAACGCCGCCGGCTGGCGGATCGACCCGCCGGTATCCGTCCCCGTCGCCCCCATCGCCATCCGTGCGGCCACCGCCGCGGCCGACCCGCCGGACGATCCGCCCGGCGCCAGCTTCGCGCCATCCGCCCGCTGCCACGGATTCTCCACCGGCCCGTAGCCCGACGTGATGTTGGATGACCCCATCGCGAACTCGTCGAGATTGGCCTTGCCCAGCATCACCGCCCCGGCCGCCTTCAGCCTGGCCGAAACCGTGCTCTCATACGGCGGCACGAACGGCTCCAGGATCCTCGATCCCGCCGTCGTCCGCACACCCTCGGTGCAGAACAGATCCTTCATCGCGATCGGAATGCCCGCAAGGGCAGGGGCCTCGCCCTTCGCCCGCGCATCATCCGCCGCCCGCGCCTGCTCCAGCGCCAGCTCCGGCGTCGTCGTGATGAACGCGTTCAGCCGCGGATTGAGCGCCTCCACCGCCGCCACATGCGCCTCGGCCAGTTCCACCGCCGAAACCTTTTTCGCCGCCAGCGCGTCCAGCGCCGCGGCGATCGTCATATCCATCAGGCTCATTCCACCACCTTCGGCACCGCAAAGAAATCGCCGATCCGCTCCGGCGCGTTCGCCAGCACGCGGTCGGGATAATTCCCGTCCGTCACCTCGTCCTCGCGCATCCTGAGCGCCATCTGCGCCCCGCCGGACAGCGGCGCGACACCCTCGACATCCACTTCCGCCAATTGTTCCACATAGCCGAGAATCGCGTTGAGCTCGCCTTGCATCCGCGTCACCTCCGCCTCGTCGAGGCGGATACGGGCGAGTTTCGCGATGCGGCTTACCGTCGCGTGATCGAGAGACATGACTGATCCCTTGGGTTTCTGAGCGCGCTGGACCATAAACGCGCGCATGACACTGTTCAACCTGACCGACCTCGCCGCCACCCTGCCGCGCAACGCAAGGCTCATCGGCCTCGACCCCGGATCGAAAATCATCGGCATCGCCCTTTCCGATGTCGGCCGCCGCCTCGCCACCCCTTACGGTGCGATGAAGCGCGGCAAGCTCGCCGATGCCGCCGCCACCATTCTCGACATCGCCCGCAAGGAAGGTGCCGCCGCCCTGATCATCGGCCTGCCCCTCTCGATGGACGGCTCCTTCGGCCCCGCCGCCCAGGCCGCGCGCGACTGGGCCCACGCCATCGCCCGCGAAACCGGCCTTCCCGTCGCGATGATGGACGAACGCCTCTCCTCCGCCGCCGTCAACCGCGCCCTCATCGAGGCCGATCTCTCCCGCGCCAAACGCGCCGGAAGGGTCGATGCCGCCGCCGCCTCCTACATGCTCCAGGGCGCGCTCGACCTGCTGAACGAACCCCGCCCCGAAGAATGACCCCGGAAGAATAACCTCCACCCCGTGAACACCGCCGCCATCCTCGCCCTCCTCGCCGCCGCCGCCACCCTCGAGATCGGCGGCGACGCCCTGATGCGCGCCGCCCTCCACCATCACGGCCTCGCCCGCGCCCCCGTCCTCGCCGCCGGCATCCTCGTCCTCGCCGCCTACGGCCTGGTGGTGAATCTCGGCCCATGGGATTTCGGACGCGTCCTCGGCGTCTACGTCACCCTCTTCTTCCTCATCGCCCAGCTGGTGAACTGGCTCGGCTTCGGCCTCCGCCCATCCCCCGCCATCCTCCTCGGCGGCGCCCTCATCTGCGCCGGCGGCCTGGTCATGACCATCTGGCAATGACCATCTGGCAATGACCATCCAGGCCCACATGTTCTGGCACGGCGACCCACCCCGCCGCCTCGAACGCCTCGCCATCCGCAGCTTCCTCGCCCAGGGCTACGCGCTGACGATCTGGACCTACACCCAACAGCCCAACCTGCCGCCGGGTGTCACCACGGCCGACGCCGCCGCGATCCTCCCCCGCTCCGCCCTCTTCACCAACCGCCGCGTCTCCATCGCCAGCTTCGCCGACTGGTTCCGCTACATCGTCCTCTCCCGCCACGGCGGCCTCTGGACCGATTCCGACGTCATCGTCCTGCGCCCCGCCGCCGCCCTGCCGGCGCAGAAATTCCTCGTCACCCAGCGCGCCTGGTTCCACCGCCGCCTCCGCCCCCGCGGCTGGACAACCACCCTCAACAACAACGTGATCTTCAACCCCACCCCCACGAAGGGCGACGTGATCGACCTCGCCCTCGCCGTCGCCGAACGCTTCCCCAAGGACGCGATCGACTGGGGCGAACTCGGCCCCGACCTGCTGACCGCTCTCACCCGCCTCCACCCCGCCCACGGCTACGCCATCATGCCGCCCCGCTTCGCCAACCCGATCGGCTACTGGGAAAGCCCCGACGCCCTGCTCCGCCCCAACCCGCCCAGCCTGCCCCCCGAATCCGCCTTCCTCCACGCCTACGCCGAAATGTGGCGCCGCGCCGGCATCTCCCCCGACGCCCCGTTCCCCCCAGGCAGCCTCCTCGCCACCCTCGCCACACGTTTCGGCGAACCCAACCCCTGATCCCGCCCCGTTTTTTGCGACCCGCCTTTTACCCGGCCCGCCACCGCAATGTTATTGAACGTTAGTCTTTCTCACCCTCCCGCCCGCATGGCATCCTCGCCCGATCCATCAGGAGCGCGAGACAATGCCCGACACCACCCCACAATCCCCCACCATCCCCGCCGACCCCGACACCGGTTCCACTAACACGCCCGACCCCAATGCGCCCGACCCCACCACCCCCGACCCCAACTCTCCCGACAACGCCACGATCCTCACCCTCGTCCTCGAAACCTTCATCATCCCCTTCGAAGGTTTTTCCCCCACCCCCTACCGCGACGCCGGCGGCACCTGGACCATCGGCTACGGCTCGACAAGCGACGAAACCAACACCCCCATCACCCCCACAACCCCACCCATCACCCGCACCACCGCCGAAACCCTCGCCCGCCGCGACCTCGCCACCGCCAACCAGACCGTCACCCGCGCCGTCACCGTCCCCCTGACCCCACACCAACAAGCCGCCCTCATCGACTTCGTCTACAACCTCGGCGCCGGCAACTTCCTCCGCTCCACCCTCCTCCGCTGCCTCAACAACGGCGACTACACCGCCGCCGCCGCCCAATTCCCCCGCTGGGACCTCGCCAACGGAATTTTGCTCGCCGGCCTCCGGCGGAGACGCGAGGCGGAGGCGGCGTTGTTTTGCTCAGAGGTGGGGGAGGGGGAGGTGTGTTTCATTGGGGAAAGTAATAAAAATAAAATTTGAGATTTATTCCTGCAATCAGGCTCTGAGAGCCAAACCTAAAAACGTAAATCATGGCGAACAACAGAACCGATGGTATGCTTTTCGTATAAGCATTTGAAACTTGAAAAATATGAATGAAATAGATAATTTGAAGTATATATCAAAGAATTATCCAATCAGATGGAGTCACCTGATTGGATAAATATTCTTCACTATCAATATGGCAGACAAATAAAT